>CALMCS010000648.1 GCA_937862875.1 uncultured Comamonadaceae bacterium | reverse complement strand
TTGCCGCTGGAGCGGCGCAGTGTTTATTCCGGCTTGATGTCGGCCGTCTTGACGACGGCGCGCCAGCGCTCGGTTTCGTGTTGGATGAACTCGGCGAACTTGGTGCCGGTCAGTACGCTGCCTTCACCACCGATGAATGCCATGCGATCCTTGAATTCCGGATCGGAGCCCATCGCTTCGAGTTCCTTTTCCAGTCGCTTCACGACGGGTGTGGGAGTGGTGGCCGGTGCGAGAATTCCAAACCAACCCCCAACGACGAAATCGGGAACACCGGCTTCTGCCATGGTCGGCACATCGGGCAATTGGGAGGAGCGCGCTTCGCTCGTGATGGCCAGAGGGCGCAGGGTTCCGTCCTTGATGCGTGCGATCGATGCGGCTACGGCGGACGGCATGATTTCGATCTGGCCACCGATCAAGTCGGTCAGTGCCTGAGAGCCCCCTTTGTAGGGAACATGGGTCATGTCCAGCTTGTAGCGGGACTTGAACATCTCGCCGATCAGGTGAATGTTGGTGCCTACCCCAGGTGAGCCGAAGTGCAGCTTTCCTGGCTGTGCCTTGGCCAGCGTGACGAATTCCTTCAAGGTCTTGGCGGGGACTTTGTTGTTGACCACAAAGACGGAGGGCACGCGCGTGACAAGAGCAATCGGCGTGAAGTCCTTGTTGGCGTCATACGACAGCTTGATTCCAAGTGCATCCGCGATGCCAAACGACTCGGCGGTTCCCAGCAGTAGGGTGTAGCCATCCGGTGCACTTCTGGCAGCGTTGGTCACGCCGATTGCGCCACCGGCTCCGGCGTGGTTGTCGACGATCACAGACTGTCCAAGTCGCTTGGTCAGATGCTGTGCTACGACTCGGCCAATCATGTCGCTCGCGCCGCCTGGGGCAAACGGAACAATGATGCGAACCGGTTTGGTCGGATAGGTCTGGGCGTGAACTGCGCCGGCCCCCAGTGCGCAACCGGCGATGGCTGCCAGCAAGGTGCAGTTGCGGCGAAATGCTTTCATCATGAAACGTCTCCTTTATATTTTTGAGAACAGACCTGCGTCGAGGCAGGTCTGCGTGGCTTCAACTCAGTTCAAGTCAGTTCAATTCAATGCGCCGCGCACGCGGTCGATGATGGAGACGGCATCGGTTGGTGCTTCGTCGCTGCGCCACACGCAGTGGCCATCGGGTCGCACCATAACCAATTTGCGTTCGTAGAGTTCGGTGACGGCGGGTGATGCAATGTCCACTACAGTCAGTGGAACGTTGCGTGCCTTGGCTGCATCGACCAACGCGTCCACATTGAGTGGCGAACTTCCCAGACGCAGCAGTACGAAACCTCGACCGAACAGGTCCAATGTGGACTGTCCATCTTCCAGCCATGCATGCGGTGCGCGATGGCCCGGGCGTGTGGTGGGCGTGTAGTAGCGAGGACTATCCTCTGTCGCGGTCGTTCCGTCAGAGACGCAGATCGGCGAGTTCTCGTATCGATATCCGAGGTGAATGCCGAGCGTTTCCCATTCCGTATGCGTGGCAACCGCAATGGCCTTGCCGACTTCCACACGCAGCGCGTCACCGGTCGCACTGGTTTCGTCGATCGCGGAGCAGTCCGCAATCGACTTGAGTGCGAAGTAGTTGTGCGCGGATGCATTCACGTTGCGCAAGCCGATGGGCTGGCGTTCGATGACGTAACTGTCAAGCAGTTGGTCGCCGCCCCAACCGTTGATCATGGCCTCGAGTTTCCATCCCAGGTCGACCGCATCGCCCATGCCGGTGTTCATGCCAAAGCCACCGGTGGGCGACATGGTGTGTGCAGAGTCGCCGCACAGCAGAACGCGACCCTCGCCATAGCTCGCGGCGGTCAACTGGCTGCGACGCCAAGGAAGGGCGGACAACACTTCAAATTTCACGTCATCACGGCCAATGCCCTTGCGCACCCATTGCTCGGCATCGCGGCACACTTGCTCGACTTCCGCTTCATTGCTGATGACGGTCATGCGCCAGAGCTCTTT
>CALMCS010000647.1 GCA_937862875.1 uncultured Comamonadaceae bacterium | reverse complement strand
CTGAGATGTTGCCCAGTTTCGACATCGCGCCGCAGTCTCGGGACGAAGATGGGCAGATCCACCAGCGCATCTCACACTCACTTACGCCGCGATACGCCCAATTCAAACCCGACGCGAATGCGTCCTCTGGCAACTCGTAGAATTGGCTCCCATGCACATACATATTCTGGGGATTTGCGGCACCTTCATGGGCGGCGTGGCTGCGCTGGCCCGAGAAGCGGGGCACCGAGTGACCGGCTGCGATACGGGCGTCTATCCGCCGATGAGCGATCAACTGCGCGCTTTGGGCATCGAGTTGATCGAGGGCTACGGCGTCGACCAACTGGCGCTCAAGCCTGATGTGTTCGTGATCGGCAACGTGGTGAGCCGTGCGCGTCTGGCCGACGGTACGCCGAAGTTTCCGCTCATGGAAGCGATTCTGGATGCGGGTGCGCCCTATATCAGCGGCCCTCAGTGGCTGGCCGAGAATGTGCTGCAGGGCCGCCATGTGCTGGCCATTGCCGGCACGCATGGCAAGACGACCACCACCTCCATGCTCGCGTGGATTCTGGAATACGCGGGTCGTGAGCCCGGCTTTCTGGTCGGTGGTGTGCCGTTGAATTTCGGCGTCTCGGCGCGCCTGGGCACAGCGGTTTCGCACGAGTGGGGCGCGGCAGAAAAAGGCCAGGCCCCGCTGTTCGTGATCGAGGCCGACGAATACGACACCGCGTTCTTCGACAAGCGCAGCAAGTTCGTGCACTACCGCCCCCGCACGGCGGTTCTCAACAATCTGGAATTCGACCACGCCGACATCTTTGATGATCTGGCCGCCATCGAGCGCCAATTCCACCACCTGATCCGCACCGTGCCATCGACCGGCCGCGTGGTGGTGAATGCGCTCGAAGAAAGCCTCACCCGCGTGCTGCACACCGGTTGCTGGAGCGAAGTAGCCAGTTTTGGCGATGCGGTGAGCGACTTTGGCGCAAGCGGTGAGCCCAGCGATTTCGATGTGCTGCAGCGCGGCAAGCCCGTGGCGCATGTGAAGTGGGACCTGAGCGGCGTGCACAACCAGCTCAACGCATTGGCGGCGATCGCCGCGGCCGAGCATGTGGGCGTCTCGCCCGCCCTGGCTGCCGAGGCGCTGGGCAAGTTCCAGAACGTCAAGCGCCGCATGGAGCTGCGCGGCACCGTCAATGGCATCACCGTGTACGACGATTTCGCGCACCACCCCACCGCCCTGCGCACCACGCTCGACGGACTGCGCCGCGTGGTCGGCAAGGACGCGCGCATTCTTGCCGCCTTCGAGCCCCGCAGCAACACCATGAAGCTGGGCACGATGAAGTCCCAACTGCCGTGGTCGCTCGAATCGGCGGATCTCTCCTTTTGCCACACCGCCGGCCTCGACTGGGATGCCGCCGAGGCGCTGGCGCCTCTGGGTGCCCGCGCGCAGGTCGCTGGCGATATCGACACGCTGATCGCGCAACTGACCGCGCAAGCCAAGCCCGGCGATCACATCGTCTGCATGAGCAACGGCAGCTTCGGCGGGATTCACGCCAAGTTGCTGGAAGCGCTCGCCAAACGCTGAGTTCAGCACTGAACGCACACAAAAAAGGCCGCTGATGCGGCCTTTTTCTAGGGGTGTGCCTTGTCAGTTCAGAACGTCACGGCCATTGCAGGTACATCCACGCGCACATTCGGGCGCGCCAGTGCGGCTACGGTTGCGCGTGCAAACTGGAGTGCCCAGCCGGCGTCTGCAAACATGCGCTCGCCCGCGCCTGCGGCCACGGTGAGCACCTTGTCTGCCAGCAACACCTTGCCGCTGGGGCGCAGTGGCTCGCAATCGAGGCGCACGAACTCATCGTCCAACCAGCGGCGGGCCGCATCGTTGGTCAAGGGCTCGGTGCCTTCCAGATCCAGGCGGAACTCTTGCTGTGAACTGAAAATCACGGTGACATCACTGCGCATAAACACCAGCCTTCTTCAATGGAAAAAACAGGGCAATATTGCTTAGCCATCTAGCTTACAACACTGCCCGGTTTCAGTTCAAGCAATCAAAGAGCGCGGCGTGTCTTCACGGACTGCGACAGCTCTTCGAGGGTGCCGAGCGAATCTTCCCAGCCCAGGCAGGCGTCGGTGATGCTCTTGCCGTATTCGAGCTTGCTGGCCGAATCCGTGCCCGGGGTGAACTTCTGTGCACCGGCCGTCAGATGGCTTTCGATCATCAGACCGAACACGCTGTGTGAACCGCCGGCGATCTGCTGGCCCACGTCGCGCGCCACATCGCGCTGCTTTTCGTGTTGCTTGCTGCTGTTGGCGTGGCTGCAATCGACCATCAGGGTCGGTGGCAGGCCAGCGGCTTCCAGGTCCTTGCAGGCTGCGGCGACATGTTCTGCGTCGTAGTTCGGGGTCTTGCCGCCGCGCAGGATCACGTGGCAGTCACCGTTGCCGCTGGTGTGCACGATGGCGACCTGGCCATTCTTGTGCACCGACAGGAAGTGGTGACCCCGGCTGGCGGATTGAATCGCGTCGGTGGCGATGCGGATGTTGCCGTCGGTGCCGTTCTTGAAGCCGATCGGCGCGGAGATGCCGGACGCGAGTTCGCGGTGCACCTGGCTCTCGGTCGTGCGGGCACCGATCGCGCCCCAGCTGATCAGGTCGCCGATGTACTGGGGCGAGATCACGTCGAGGAACTCGCTGCCCGCAGGCACGCCCATCCGGTTGATGTCGATCAGCAGCTGGCGTGCGATGCGCAGGCCTTCGTCGATGCGGTAGCTCTCATCGAGGTAGGGGTCGTTGATCAGGCCCTTCCAGCCCACGGTGGTGCGGGGTTTTTCGAAGTACACGCGCATCACGATCTCCAGCGTGTCGGCGTACTGGGCGCGCACGGCTTGCAGGCGGCGGGCGTAGTCCAGGGCAGCGGCAGGGTCGTGGATGGAGCACGGCCCAATGACCACGAGCAGGCGGTCGTCCGTGCCAGCCATGATGTTGTGGATGCTGGTGCGCGTTTGCGTGATCAGCGCTTCAACCGCTGTGCCCCGGATGGGGAAGAAGCGGATCAGGTGTTCGGGAGGAGGCAACACGGTGATGTCCTTGATACGTTCGTCGTCGGTCTGGCTGGTTTT
>CALMCS010000646.1 GCA_937862875.1 uncultured Comamonadaceae bacterium | reverse complement strand
TCATTGCGACTTGGGGATAGGCACTTTTGGGGATCGATCAGAATTCTGCCTACAGTCTCTTCATCGGTGCCATGACAACCCAGCACCCACGCAGGTAGACGACGGTAGGGCATCAGCCGCCGTAGCGTTTGGGCAGTTTGCCGGTGGGCGTGATGAAGCCGCGTTCAACCAGCAAATCGTGCAATGCTTCTGGATTGCGGGCCAGCTCCGCAAATTTCTTTTCGATGGCTTGCTTGATATCCGGTTCGTCAATGGTTCTGCTTACCAAGCGACCGTTGTTCAACCACACACCGCCATGGGTTGCGGGCGGCGTCGAAGCAGCTGGAAGTGAGTTGGCGAATGGCGTTGCCATGACAGTTTTGAAAATTGAAATTGAAGTGCGTTGTATGCGCTATTTGATCATATGGGAGCAAATAGTGGGAAATAGTTCTATGCAATCGGCCAGTTGACGCGGTGTGCAATTCATTTTGCACCTTCCCTTATTGGCTGGGCGCGGAGTGCTTTGTTGATACATGGTGAATGCAGTGCGCCGCTTCTATTACCAAGCCGCGCGTTGCAAAACTCGATGCATGGACGCGAAGTTGGAGTTCACTGCCATTGAGCCGACGCAAAAAAAGACCGCCAGTTCAACACTGGCGGTCTTTCTTTTTGCGTCATCCCGCAACCGAAGTTACGGGATTTCAGCGGAAGCGGTAATCAACCGAGCAATCCATTCATCAACGAGTCGATGATCAGACCACGCCTTGAGCGATCATCGCGTCGGCCACCTTCACGAAGCCAGCAATGTTGGCGCCGTCGATGTAGCTGACCGAGCCGTCCGCGCGCTTGCCGTATTGCAGGCAGGCGGCGTGGATGCTTTGCATGATTTGCAGCAGACGTGCGTCCACTTCTTCACGGGGCCACGACAGGCGGATCGCGTTCTGGCTCATTTCCAGACCGGATGTTGCCACGCCGCCGGCGTTCGATGCCTTGCCTGGTGCGTACAGCACGCCAGCGGCTTCGAATGCGCGGGCTGCTTCGTTGGTCGATGGCATGTTTGCGCCTTCGGCCACGCAGAGCACGCCGTTCTTGATGAGGGTGTGTGCGTCGTTTTCGTCCAGCTCGTTCTGGGTTGCGCATGGCAGGGCCACGTCAACAGGAACATGCCATGGGCGCACGCCGGCTTCGAAACGGGTACCGGTGCGGGCTGCGTAGTCGTTCACGCGGCCGTACAGGTGGTTCTTGATTTCCATGAGCACGGCCAGCTTCTCGGGTGTGAAGCCTTCTTCGTCGATCACGGTGCCCGACGAGTCGGAAACGGTGATGACCTTGGCGCCGAGTTGCATTGCCTTTTCAACGGCGTATTGCGCCACGTTGCCCGAACCGGACACCGAAACGCGCAGGCCGTCGAACGACTTGCCGCGGGTCTTGAGCATTTCGTCAGCGAAGTAGACCGTGCCGTAGCCGGTGGCTTCGGGGCGAATCAGCGAGCCGCCGAAAGCGATGCCCTTGCCGGTGAACACCGACGCGGCGCTGTTCGACAGCTTCTTGTACATACCGGCCATGTAGCCGACTTCGCGGCCACCCACGCCGATGTCGCCAGCTGGCACATCGGTATCTGGACCGACGTGGCGGAACAGTTCCATCACGAAGGCCTGGCAGAAGCGCATGACTTCGGCTGGGCTCTTGCCCTTGGGGTCGAAGTCCGAGCCGCCCTTGCCGCCGCCCATGGGCAGGGTGGTCAGTGCGTTCTTGAAGGTTTGCTCGAAAGCCAGGAACTTCAGCACCGACAGGTTCACCGAGGGGTGAAAGCGCAGGCCGCCCTTGTAAGGACCGATGGCCATGCTTTGCTGAATGCGGAAGCCGCGGTTGACTTGCACGTCGCCGTGGTCGTTGACCCATGACACGCGGAACATCACAACACGTTCGGGCTCGACGAGACGCTCCAGCAGACCGTTATCGGCGTAACGCGGATTCTTTTCGATGAAAGGCCACAGGCTTTCCATCACTTCGGTGACTGCTTGCAGGAATTCCGGTTGACCGGGATTGCGTTGGGCTACTTGTTCGAGGAATTGCCCGACGGATGCGTGCTTCATAAAGCGGAACCTTCTATCTTAGTAACAACATATTTCTGGAGTGCAGCTCACATTATGTCAAAAAGACATCACGCTATGCACCAAATTGGTAGGTATACACCTACAAAGCTTGGGTTTCCTTCTTGCTTGGATCAAAAAAGTGCTTTTTCCGCACTGTTTTGGAGCGCATTACAGGTGGTTTGGGTTGCATTGCCGGTGTGACGGGGCTGGAAGGGGTTGGCCCGATTTCTGCTTGGAGAGAGTGTCCCGGCGATTTCGCGTGTTCTTCTCGGTGCGTTGTGCATCGACAAGGGCGCATGGAGGCAAGGGGCAAGGGCGTTGGACATGTCGCTGTCACCTCGGCGCACCAAAGTGAACCCCGTGGCGCCACACCATTGTTGAACAACGGATCGGAAAGGAGTTTTGCGATGTATTCCATGACTCGGGCTTGCGCATTGAGCGCAACGGCCATGGCCACCACAGGATTGCTCTCGGGAACTGATCGCCTTGCCATTGGTCGCAAGGCAGCAGAGAGTCGGTCGATATTTGCTTTTGGCCGGCGCGACAGCGCGCAGGCAGCCGTCGGCTCAGCGCTGGCCGATTACAAGCGCGCCGCAGCCGTGGGCTGGGTTAGCGCTGGAAAGAACTGGCTGCAGTCGGACGCAGCGCGCCGATGACCGATGGAGTTCAGCGACCGCGCAGGAACAATGCGTCCAGTTCTTTCATGGAGAGTTGCCGCCAAGTCGGGCGACCATGATTGCACTGGTCTGAGCGATCGGTGACTTCCATCTGACGCAGCAGCGCATTCATCTCATCCAGAGTGAGCTTGCGATTGGCACGTACGGCACCGTGGCAGGCCATGGTGCCCAAAATTTCATTGCGGGCGCGCTGCACGACCGTGCTGGCCTCGTGTTGCGAGAGCTCGGCGAGCACGCTGCGCGCCAGCTCCACGGGGTTGCCCTGGACCAGCGCCGTCGGCACCGCCCGCACCGCCAGCGTGCGCGGCGAAAACGGAGCGATTTCGAGGCCGAGCAATGCCAGCGTGTCGGCATGTGCCTCGGCTGCCGCGACTTCCTCGGGGGTGGCCGCAAACGTGGCCGGGATCAGCAGCGGCTGGCTCGCGATCCGCGCCTCGGCGTCGACCACCTGGCTCTTGAGCCGCTCATAGACAATCCGCTCGTGCGCCGCATGCATGTCGACCACGATCATGCCCTGCGCGTTTTCGGCGAGGATGTACACGCCGTGCAGCTGTGCCACCGCGCGGCCGAGAGGCCAGGGCGAGGCTTCGGCTTCCGAGGTCGGAGTGGCTGCTCCACCTGACACCTGAGAGCTATAGGCCGGACTGGATGCAGCGGCCGGATAGGCCAAACTGGCCGGCGCGCTCGCGCTCGCGCTTGCGCTGGGCGCAAACGCCGCGCCGCCTGATTTGGGCGCACCCCACAGCACCTGCAGATCTTCCACCTTGTGCCCGACCCGTTCCTCGAAAGGCATGGTGGACTGGGCTTTCCAGTTGGGTGTCGGGGTCCAAGCCGCGGGGCTGGTGGCTGCGGTTGGCAGCATTCCGGGAGTGCCGGGCTGGTCTGGGCTGGTGCCGTTGGCTGCCTCGGCCGCCGCAGCCAGCGCCTGGGCACGTGGCACGGCCAGTGCGTTCTCCACGGCGTGGCGAACGGCCTGGTGCACTTCGCGGCTGTCCCGAAAGCGCACCTCGATCTTGGTGGGGTGTACGTTCACGTCGACGCGCAGCGGGTCGATCTCGATATACAGCGCATACACCGGCTGCTTCTGGCCATGCAGCACGTCTTCATAGGCGCTGCGCGCGGCATGGGTGATCACCTTGTCGCGCACGAAGCGCCCGTTGACGTAGCAGAACTGCTGGTCGGCGCGCGAGCGCGCGGCGTCGGGCAGGCCCGCACGACCGGTGACCAGCAGGTTGCCGTGGCGGTAATTGACGGCGACCGATTCATCCACGAAGTCGGTGTTGAGCACGTCGCTGAGTCGGCGCTTGATGGCTTCCTGCAGCTTGTCGGAATCGCCCAGATCGGCCGAGTCCATCGTGGCCCGCCATTGCTCGACCAGTTTGCCTTCGTGCCAGATCGCAAAGCCCACATCGGGCCGCGCGAGTGCGTGGCGGCGAACGGCCTCGACACAGTGCGAGAGTTCGGTCGCATCGGTCTTCAAGAACTTGCGGCGTGCGGGTGTGGAGAAAAACAGTTCCTTCACTTCCACCGTCGTGCCGCGGCTGCGCGCTGCGGGGCGCAGTTCGCCGCTGCGGGCATCGAGCAGAAAGGCGCTGGCCTGGTCTGCGGTGCGGGAGAGCAGGGAGGTCTCGGACACCGAGGCGATGGCGGCCAGCGCCTCGCCCCGAAAGCCCATGGTGTTGACCGATTCCAGATCGTGCAGATTGGTGATCTTGCTGGTGGCGTGGCGGCGCAGGGCGACCGGCAGCTCCTCGGGCGGAATGCCCGCACCGTCGTCTTCCACCGAAATCAAGCGCACACCGCCCGCGAGCAGGCGCACGGTGATCTGCGAGGAGCCCGCATCGAGCGCGTTGTCGACCAGTTCGCGCACGGCGGAAGCGGGGCGCTCCACCACCTCACCGGCCGCAATCTGACTGATCAACTCGTCAGGCAAATCGCGAATCGGGCGGCGTTGAGTGGCAGTGGCGGAGGAGGTGGGGGTGGTTGCTTCGTTCACCGGATCATTCTAAAAGCTGCCTGCCCCGAGTGGATGGCGTAGGGGAAAGCAGTCACCGGTTCCACGCTCCATGGCTAGTATTTGATGCGCGTTGCCCCGCAGCGGGTACCGTCTTGCCCCGGCAGGGTGGAGACGAGACCGTCGGCTTCTGCCTTGCTCAGGTCCTTCACGCGCACCTGCGTCAGATTGCCCAGTCGATCCATTTCGAGCTTGGTGTTGCCAGAGGCGTGCAGGTCGAGCTGCATGTCGGACTCCATGGGGCCCAACTTCACGTCGCCACCCTGGGTCAGCAACGTGATCTGGGAGAAAAATCCCCCGTTGTAGCGGAACGATCCGGAAATGAGAGTGGGTGGATTGGTGCTTGTCGAACAAGCAGCACTCAGCTGACTGAAGGCCGTCAAGGACCGGAGCTTGCCTG
>CALMCS010000645.1 GCA_937862875.1 uncultured Comamonadaceae bacterium | reverse complement strand
GCTGGATGGCCTCAAGGACATCGAGCAGACCTTCATCAACGGCAGTATGGAGCACCGCGTTCCACAGAACTTGAACATCAGCTTCAACTTCGTCGAAGGCGAATCGCTCATCATGGGTATCAAGGGCCTGGCGGTTTCGTCCGGCTCGGCTTGCACTTCCGCAAGTCTGGAACCCAGCTACGTACTGCGCGCTCTGGGCCGTAGCGACGAGTTGGCACACAGCAGCCTTCGCATGACGATTGGCCGCTTCACGACTGAAGAGGAAATCGACTACGCGATCTCCACCATTCGCCACAACGTGGCGAAGTTGCGCGAGTTGAGCCCCTT
Source organism: uncultured Comamonadaceae bacterium (assembly GCA_937862875.1). Lineage (GTDB taxonomy): Bacteria > Pseudomonadota > Gammaproteobacteria > Burkholderiales > Burkholderiaceae_C > Diaphorobacter_A. Next base: position 4,839 of record CALMCS010000645.1, on the reverse strand, counting down.
GTGGGAAATGTTCCAGGACGGCGTTGATCTCAGCACCATCCAGTGGGCAGCGCACTGATTGTTCCCACGCACGCTGACTGAAATTTTTTAGTTCCGCGCCACGACAGGGCAGCGCAGCAGCGCCCGCAGACGCAGAAAAAGGAGAAAACCATGGCTTATTCAGACAAAGTTATCGACCATTACGAGAATCCTCGCAATGTGGGCTCGTTCGAAAAGGGCGACGACACGGTTGGCACCGGCATGGTCGGTGCTCCTGCTTGCGGCGACGTCATGAAGTTGCAGATCAAGGTCAACCCGCAAACCGGTGTGATCGAAGACGCACGCTTCAAGACCTACGGTTGCGGCTCTGCAATCGCGTCGTCCTCGCTCGTGACCGAATGGGTCAAGGGCAAGACACTCGACGAAGCAGCACAGCTCAAGAACAGCGTCATCGCTGAAGAGCTGGCTCTGCCTCCCGTGAAGATTCACTGCTCCATCCTCGCCGAAGACGCGATCAAGGCCGCTGTGAACGACTACAAGTCCAAGCACGGCGCTGCAGCTGCAGTCGCTTCGGAAACCGCGGCGGTCTGAGCAAAATGGCAGTGTCCTTGACCGATGCCGCCGCCCGGCATGTGAACCGCTACCTTGCCCGCCGTGGCAAGGGCGTGGGCGTGCGTCTGGGCGTCAAGACCACGGGCTGCTCCGGCTTGGCTTACAAGCTGGAGTACGTGGACGAGATCGCTCCAGAAGATGTCCTGTTCGACACCAACGGTGTCAAGCTGATGATCGACCCGAAGAGCTTGGCGTACATCGACGGCACCGAGCTGGACTTTGTGCGCGAAGGCCTGAACGAAGGCTTCAAGTTCAACAATCCCAACGAGCGCGACCGCTGCGGTTGCGGTGAAAGCTTCCGCGTTTAAATTCGGAACACCCCCTGAGGCGCTTCGCGCCTTCCCCCCTCTCTGATGCTGCGCTTTGCGCAGCGGAGGGGGGACACCGTCAACGCTGCGGGGCGGCCCTTGCTAGACGGTTGCTGGCCTGGGCCGTACGGGGTTTTGGGCCGTGCAGAATTTGGCTGTAATTGAAATCTGACAAAGCCGCCAACGGTTAACGTGTGGCGGTTTTTTTCATCATGAATCTGCAAACAGACGACTTCGAATTGTTCGGCGTGCCGCGCCAATTCGCCCAGGACGCTGCGGCCCTTGCCGCGCGCTGGAAAGACCTGCAGCGCGAGGCGCATCCCGATCGCTTTGCCGCACAGGGCGCTGCCGCGCAACGCGTCGCCATGCAGTGGTCGGTGCGCATCAATGAGGCGTATCAGCGTCTGAAGGATCCGCTCAAGCGCGCGTCCTATCTGTGCGAGTTGAATGGAGCGCCGATCGGTGCCGAAGACAACACCGCCATGCCCACCGCGTTCCTGATGCAGCAGATGGAATGGCGCGAGGAACTCGACGATGCGCGCAGCCAGGCCGCACTCGACGATCTCGACGACATGGTCCAGGCCGCGCGGCGCGAGGCACTGGCCCGCTGCGAGCAACTCATCGATCAGCAATCGGATTTCGCCAAGGCGGCTCAGGAAATTAGAGCCCTCATGTTCATTGCGCGATTTGCCCATGACGTCGATGTAAAGCGCGACCAACTGGGACAATAAGCACATTGGCTTCCGCAGACGAAGCCGCAGCCCCACACCACTGCGCGCGCTTTCCGAGCGCGACAGACACCTTCAAGAAGACAAGTTTCATGGCGCTTTTGCAGATTTCCGAACCAGGTCAGTCTCCCGATCCACACCAGCGGCGGATCGCCATTGGCATCGACCTTGGAACAACGCACTCGCTGGTCGCCTCGGTGCGCAACGGCGTCGCGGAATGTCTACCCGACGAACAAGGCCGCGTGCTCTTGCCCTCGGTGGTTCGCTATCTTGAAAACAACGGCCGCCAAATCGGTTACGACGCAGTGGCCTCGCAACTGCAAGATCCGGTCAACACGATCGCATCGGCCAAGCGGCTCATGGGTCGTGGCCTGAACGACATTCACGAGAAGGCCTCGCTGCCCTACGAACTGATCGCTCAAAGCGACGCCGAAGGTGCTCAGCAGGGCATGGTCGCCATCCAGACCGCAGGCGGCGTGAAGTCACCCGTCGAAGTCAGCGCCGAGATTCTGGCCACGCTGCGTTTTCGTGCAGAAGACAGCTTTGACGACGACATCTACGGCGCGGTCATCACCGTGCCTGCGTACTTCAACGACGCACAGCGCCAGGCCACCAAGGACGCCGCGCGACTCGCGGGCTTGAACCTGCTGCGCCTGATCAACGAACCCACCGCAGCCGCGATTGCCTACGGCCTCGACAACTCGTCCGAAGGCGTCTACGCCGTGTACGACCTGGGCGGCGGCACGTTCGACATTTCGATTCTGCGTTTGACGCACGGTGTGTTCGAAGTGATCTCCACCGGCGGCGATTCCGCCTTGGGCGGCGACGACTACGACGGCGCGCTCGCCGAATGGGTGCTCGCCCAGCATGGCCTGAAAGCCACCACGCCACACGAAAAAACCGCCGTGCGCATCGCCGCACGCCAGTGCAAGGAAGCGCTGACGAATTCCGAATCCGCGCAATTCACCGCCACACTCGGCGACCAATCGCTGGACTTCACGGTCACCCGTGCCGACTTCGACGCCGCCGCTGCAGCACTCACGCAGCGCACCCTCGCAGCCGTGCGCCGCACACTGCGCGACGCTCAGATCACCAAGGACGAAGTGCAGGGCGTTGTGATGGTCGGCGGTTCGACCCGCATGCCGCACGTGCAGGCCGTGGTTGCAGACTTCTTCGGCAAGGCGCCGCTCACCAATCTCAATCCAGATGAAGTGGTGGCCATCGGTGCCTCCATTCAAGCCAATCAGCTCGCGGGCAACAACTCCGCCGGCGACCTCTTGCTGCTGGACGTGATCCCGCTGTCACTCGGTGTTGAGACCATGGGTGGGCTCGTCGAGCGCATCGTGGGTCGCAACGAAACCATTCCTACCGCCAAGGCGCAGGACTTCACCACCTACAAAGACGGCCAGACCGCCATGGCCATCCACGTGGTGCAGGGCGAACGCGATCTGGTGCAGGACTGCCGCAGCCTCGCACGTTTCGAGCTGCGCGGCATCCCGCCGATGGCCGCCGGTGCAGCCCGCATCCGCGTGACCTTCACGGTCGATGCGGATGGCCTGCTCAACGTGAGCGCCAAGGAAGAGGGCAGCGGCATCGAAGCCCGCGTCGATGTGAAGCCGTCCTACGGTTTGTCCGATGACCAAATCGCCCACATGCTGCAGGAAGGCTTCGCCACCGCACAACACGACATGCGCATGCGCGCCGTGGTCGAAGCGCGAGTCGACGCCGACCGCCTGCTCATGGCCACCGAAAGCGCGCTCAAGATCGACGGCGATGTACTGAGCGCAGACGAGCGCACAGAAATCGACGCCCTCATGCAAGCACTGCGCGAACTGCACAAGACCAGCGACGACGCAGCAGCGCTCGAAGCCGGTACGCAAGCACTCGCCAAAGGCACAGAATCATTCGCCGCACAGCGCATGAATCGCGGCATCCGCGAAGCGCTGGCCGGCAAGAACATCGAAACGCTGTAAGGCTGCAAGCCTTTAAAAAAGCGCCTCACGAAGTTAGCAAGCAAACGAACGAACAAACAAGTAAATAAGCAAAGAAACAAGCGATCACATGCCCGTCATCAAAATTCTTCCGCACCCCGAGTACTGTCCCAACGGCGCCGAGATCTCCGCGCCGGCTGGCACCTCCATCTGCGAGGCACTGCTCGACAACAAGATCAACATCGAACACGCCTGTGACATGAGCTGCGCCTGCACTACATGCCACGTTGTTGTGCGTGAAGGCATCAACTCGCTCAACGAGGCGGAAGAAGAAGAAGAAGACTTGCTTGACCGCGCATGGGGTCTTGAGCCGCAGTCGCGCCTGTCATGTCAGGCTATCCTTGCACAAACCGATGTCACGGTGGAGATTCCAAAATACTCCATCAACCACGCCAAGGAGAATCATTGATGTCACGTCAGATCGTGCTGGATACCGAAACCACAGGCCTTTCCGCTGAATCGGGCGACCGCATCATCGAACTGGGCTGTGTGGAACTTGTGAACCGAAAGCTCACAGGGCGGAACCTGCACATCTACTTCAACCCCGAGCGCGACAGCCACGAAGACGCACTCCGGGTTCACGGCATCAGCAATGAATTCCTCAAGGACAAGCCGAAGTTCGCAGCGCAGGCCGATGAAATTCTCGAGTACCTCCAGGGTGCCGAGCTCATCATCCACAACGCCGCGTTCGACGTTAGCTTCCTGAACAAAGAGCTGCAACTGTGCGGCCGCAATAAGCTCGCCAAGTATGTAGGCAACGTGATCGACACGCTTGCCATGGCGAAGGAGATGTTCCCCGGCAAACGCAACTCGCTCGATGCACTTTGCGATCGCCTGGAAGTAGACAACTCCGGCCGTACCCTGCACGGCGCGCTGCTGGACGCCGAGCTGCTGGCCGACGTCTACATCAACATGACCCGCGGCCAGGAAGCCCTCCTGATCGCAGACGAAGGCCCCAAGCAAACCCAGGGCGTGCGCGTGGCAGCAGTCGACCTGCGCAGCATTGCACTGCAGGTCGTGCGCGCCAGCAACGACGAAGTGGCAGCCCACGACGACGTGCTCAACCAGATCGATAAGTCGAGCGGTGGCAAAACAATTTGGCGAATTTCCTCGGAGCCCGAAAAAGCTGTGCCATAATACAAGTCTTGTCGCAAACAAGACATTTTGGGTGATTAGCTCAGCGGTAGAGCACTGCCTTCACACGGCAGGGGTCACATGTTC
>CALMCS010000644.1 GCA_937862875.1 uncultured Comamonadaceae bacterium | reverse complement strand
TCCCGCCTGAACTGAGCCGGAGTCTCTTGCCGTCGCTCTGGGTTCGATGGGGCCGCGCCGCGTTCCCTGAATTGCTCTGCGAAGGCTGCGTAAAGATGGCGAGAAACTTGGTAAAGCCGACGCGCGCCTACAGAGAGGCGTTGCATTGAGTTGCAGCATTTGTCCTTTGGTCCATGATTCGGCGGGGTATCCTGTCCGGTGCTCTGTGCAAGGGTTGAACCATTGAGGTTCAACGGGCCTTGCGCGACGAATCGCGATAAAAAAGGAAGGTCGAAAGAAATGCGTAACTATTCTCGAATTGGCACCTGGATCGGTGCCCTGACCATGGCCAGCCTGCTCAGCGCCTGTGCCTACCAACAAGATCCCTACGGCCGTCCGCAGGGCAACTATCCTGCGCAGCAACCGGGCTACGGCACGCCGCCGCCTCAGCAGCAGCAACCGCAAGGCCGCGCTGACTACGGCCGGGTGTCGAGCATCGATCCCCTGCAAAGCACCTACCAGCGCGCCGCTCCTTCGGGCGTGGGCGCGGTGATCGGTGCCGTGGTCGGCGGTGTGCTGGGCAACCAGATCGGTGGCGGCATGGGCCGCGCGGCCCTGACGGCTGCCGGTGCCGTGGGCGGTGCCGTCGCGGGCAACGCCATCGAAGGCCGTACCGCTCCGGGCCGTGAAGTGGGCGGTGGTCTCTACCGCATCAGCATTCAGTTGGACCAGGGTGGTCAGCGCGTCTATGACGTGCCGGATCCATCGGACCTGCGTCCGGGCGACCGCGTCCGCATGATCGACGGTCAGATTTCGCGCTATTGATTGATTGTTTGCTTGACCGATCAGTCGATTGATCGATAGCCCATGAAAAAGGCGGATGCTGCGAAGCATCCGCCTTTTTGCATTTCGTTTCGAGAGCGAGCGTTGGCCAGCGTGGCGCCTGCTCGGCTCACACCGTCATCAATGCAGCAAATCGTTGCTGGGCGCTTGGGGCTGGATGCGGAAAAAGCCGGTGCCTGCCGAACCGCGACCGATTTCCTCTTCCGTGGCATCACGGATGCCCTGGACCTTGAGCTTCAGGCGCAGCGCGATGCCGGCGAGCGGATGATTTCCGTCCAGCACGACATGCTCGGGATAGATTTGAGCGATGGCGTAGAGCGCATCCTTGGGCATTTCGGCGCTCAATCCCTCGGGGAGGGCGGATCCGTCGAAGGTCATGCCTTCCTCGATATCTTCCGGAAACGCTTGACGTGGCTCCAAGAAAATTAGGTTTTCTTGATAGTCGCCAAAAGCTTCCTCGGGTTCGAGGTGTAATGACAGCTCATCGCCGACTTTGTGACCTTGCAGAGCTTCTTCGATACGGGCGAGCAGATCGTCGCCACCGACGAGAAATTCGACGGGCTCATCGAGCACGTCCAGCTCATCGCCAAGCGTATCCTTGAGTTCCCAGGTTAGTGCGACAACACATTGTTGAGTGATTTCCATAAGAGAATTGTCGCAGTTCATTCGGCTGCCGCAAGAGCGGCCTTTTTCACACCATGGATGTTCAGAAAATTTCACCTTTGCTAGGCGGCATGTCGCCAGACCAATTCATGCGCAAGCATTGGCACAAAAAGCCACTGCTGGTGCGTCAGGCCATTCCCGGGTTTCAGGCTCCCATCCCGCGTGCCGAGCTGTTCGAGCTGGCCGCGCAGGAAGGTGTCGAATCGCGTCTCGTCCAGCACCTGAAAAGCGGCTGGAAGATGCGCCACGGCCCCTTTCAGCGCCGCGCTTTGCCCCCACTGAGCACGCGTGAATGGACCTTGCTGGTGCAGGGCGTTGACCTGCACAACGATGCGGCCCGTTCGGTGCTGGATCAGTTCCGCTTCGTCCCCGAAGCCCGCCTCGATGATCTGATGATCAGCTACGCGAGCGACGGCGGCGGTGTCGGTCCGCACTTCGACAGCTACGACGTGTTCCTGCTGCAGGCCCACGGCAAGCGCCGCTGGCGCGTCGGACGCCAGCGTGACACGACGCTGGTCGAAGGCATGCCGATCAAGATCCTCGCCAATTTCGAGGCCGAGGAAGAATACGTGCTCGAGCCCGGCGACATGCTGTATCTGCCTCCACGCTGGGCGCATGACGGCGTGGCCGAAGGCGAGTGCATGACGTACTCGATCGGATTTCGCTCCCCCCAACGCGACGAGCTGGCCCGCGAGACGCTGCTGCGCGTGGCGGATGCGCTGGGCGAGTCTGAGGGTTCGCCGATCTACCGCGATCCTTCTCAGGAAGCCGTGCAGGCGCCCGGAGCCGTGCCGAAGGGACTGCAGGATTTCGCGCGCGAAGGCGTGATGCGCGCCCTGGCCGAATCGTTTGTGGTCGAACGCGCGCTGGGCGAAGCCTTGACCGAGCCCAAGGGCAATGTCTGGTTCGATCCTCCGGGTGCGGAAGTCGATTTGAAGGAGCTCGGCATCCAGCTCGATCGCCGCTCGCGCATGATGTATGACGAAAAGCATCTCTTCATCAATGGCGAGAGCTATCGTGCCTCGGGTCGGGATGCCACGCTGATGCGCCGGTTTGCCGATCAGCGCCACCTGACAGCGAAGCAGTTGGCCTCGGCCAGCGACGACGCGATCTCCCTGCTCGAGTCCTGGTATGACGACGGATGGGTGCGAACACTGGCCGAGTGATCGCTCCCGGATGGATGGCCCGCTTCGGCATTGACAAGGTGGTATGCAATGAACGACGACACCTCACCCAACTTGCACGGCTCACCCAGCGAAAAGCCCAGCCCCGGAGCCCCCTGCGGGCGCTTCGAGGGGCGCGAGCAGTTTCAGGACTGGGTGCGTCAGGCGCTGAGTGCGGCGGCCACCGAGGGCTGGCGCGAAATCATTCTGTGCGACGGTGATTTTCGCGACTGGCCGCTCGGCGAGCGTGCGGTGCAGGAGCTGCTCAACGAGTGGGCGAGCGGGGTTCGAGCGCAGAAAGCGCGCAAGTGCACCATTCTTGCGGCGAACTTCGACGCCGTGCGAATCCATCACCCGCGCTTCGCGGAGTGGCGCAATCGCTGGTCCCATTTGATTGAGTGCCGTCAACTTTCCGTCAAAGACCCGCTCGACGCACCCAGCGTTATCTGGTCCGAACGATGGGTAATGCAGCGCGTGGATGTCGAGCGCGTTCGCGGCGTTGCCAGTTCCGACGCCCAAAACGGCATTGCCTGGCGAGAAAAATTGCGGGAGTGGATTACCTCCCGCAGCAAAACTGGATTTCCCACGACGATATTAGGGTTGTGACTAAAAAGTCACATCTACGTAAACACTCGTATTTCATGTTGGTGTAACCCTCTATTGACGCAAAATATTCCTATAATACGAAGCTGTATTTGCGAATCTTGGAGCGTGGGTGACTTTGACGCTCCAGTTAAGTCTTTCGCGCCGCTTGCAAAAAGGTGGACGTGAAGGCAATGAAATCTATCTGTCTGTCCAAATAGGAAACTGAAATGAAGAACTCTATTGTTCTGGCCGCCCTGGTTGCTGCTGTTGCTCTGTCTGCTTGCGGTAAAAAAGAAGAAGTTGCTGCTCCTGCACCAGCACCTGTTACAGCTCCTGCTGCTGAACAAGCTGCTGCTGCCGCTAACCAAGCTGCTTCCGCTGCTGTTGAAGCCGCCAGCTCTGCTGTTGACGCTGCTTCGGCTGCCGCTTCGGCAACTGTTGACGCTGCCAACAACGCAGCTGCTGCTACTGCCAACGCTGCAAACAACGCAGCTGACGCTGCCAAGGCTGCTGCTGACGCTGCTGCTGCCGCTGCAGCTTCTGCTGTCAAGCAGTAAATCGCGAAAGAGCGCTTGCCTCTCTGGTCGAAGTAATTCGGCCTGAGTTCTGCAATCCTCGATTCGACGAAGCCCCATACCGCAAGGTTGGGGCTTTTGTCATTGGGGTGTGGTGATTAATTAATTGTGACTTTTTGTATTTGTGCTTGGCAAAATGCAAGAAGCCTAGGATATGTACCCAATATCCAATCAGGGGATTGGAGATTCAAAACGAGATAACCCCGCCTTTGAATCCAAGGATTCAAAAGTTTGATTCGAAGGGTGTCGGGTTGAATTGACTGTTACAGATCTGTGGAAGTCAATGGGGCGTCAGGGGGTATATCGGGGCGGTTAATGGCTGGGTTGAATCCACTCGCAGCCACTGCGCTGAAGTGCCACCCCAATATCGCTGTCACTCCATCCAAGGGCCTGGGCCAATGCCGCCTGGGCCAGCTCTGGACGATTGTTCTCGGCGCTGAGGTGTGCTGCTACAACGCGCTGGAGTTTCGGATGGTTGACAGCCGTGAGCAATTCCGCGGTTTGCGAGTTGGCCAGGTGACCGTTGGCCCCGCCAATGCGGCGCTTCAGGAACGCCGGATAGCGTCCGCCTTGGAGCAGATCGGCATCGTGATTGGCCTCGATCAACAGGGCGTGGCAATCCGAAATGTACGGAATGACCTTGGGGCTGGCATGCCCCAGATCGGTCAGCACGGCAATGCGGTGATCGCCGTCGCTGAAGCGCAGATGCAGCGGCTCGCGTGCGTCGTGCGGCACGGCAAACGGCAGGGCCTCGAACGCACCCATGTCGATCGCGCTGTCATGCTCTGCCAGCCGCAGCAGTCCGTGCAGCTCGGGCTCGCCAATCGCCTGATAGGTGCCGCGGCTCATCCACACCGGAATGGCGTTGCGCAGCGCCAGAGCGGCCATGCAGCCCACGTGATCCGAATGTTCGTGCGTGATGAAAATGGCGTCGATCTGCGGATAGGCCAGACCGGCCTCGCCAAGACGCTGGGCCAGCGTGCGAATCCCCAGACCACAATCCACCAACATGCGCCGCGTGGTGAGGCCGCATCGACCTTCGATGATGGTGGAGTTGCCGGCGCTGCCGCTGCCAAGGCTTTTGAAGCGAAGCATTTGCTGATGTGCTGTCGCGCTGGATGGGCGGCAGAAAAAAGAGAAAGAAAAAGAGAAAGAGGGGAGCGAGGAGCGAATGGGGCAAGCCACATCCGGAATTCAAAGCACGATCAAGGCAGCGCGCAGAGCCGTTGAGTCACCAACCACAATGACGAGATAGGGTGCCAGGCTAGGCGTCGATGGCGCAGACAGTACCTCGGTACGGCAAGACATCGCAACAACGCATGGCGCCCTATATCGTCATCTCAAAACGAAGACTGCC
>CALMCS010000643.1 GCA_937862875.1 uncultured Comamonadaceae bacterium | reverse complement strand
AGTGATGTGATGTGGCTGCGCCGAGAGCCGCTTAGGCTCCGGTCGCCACCTACACAGCTCCCATAAGGCCGGTCTTGACCGGCCTTTTGCCTTTTTTCCTTTTCTCTTTTTCATCATGGCAGTCCACGGCATATGAACGACGACCAACTCCTACGCTACTCGCGCCACATCATGCTCGACGACATCGGCATCGAGGGGCAGGAGCGCCTTCTCGCGGCGCACGCGTTGATCATCGGGGCGGGTGGGCTGGGCTCGCCTGCGGGGCTGATTCTGGCGGCCGCCGGGGTCGGCACGATCACGCTGGTGGACGATGACGAGGTGGATCTCACCAATCTGCAGCGCCAGATCGCCCACACCACCGATCGCGTGGGCATGGACAAGGTCGAGTCCGCGCGCATCGCGATGCTCGCCATCAACCCGACGGTGGAGATTCGCACGCTGAAGCAGCGCGTCGATGGCGAGGCGCTCGAAGCGCTGGTGAAGACCGCCACCGTGGTGCTGGACTGCACCGACAACTACCGCACCCGCCACGCCATCAATGCGGCCTGCGTGCACCAGCGCAAGCCGCTGGTGGCCGGTGCCGCCATTCGCATGGACGGACAGATCACCGTGATTGATCCAAGGCAGGAAGACTCGCCTTGCTACGCCTGTCTGTTCTCGCCCAATGACGAGTTCGAAGAGGTGCAATGCTCGACCATGGGCGTGTTCTCGCCGATGGTGAGCATCATCGGCTCCATGCAGGCGGCCGAGGCGCTCAAGCTCATCATCGAGACGGCCGGGCCCTCGCTCAAGGGGCGCTTGCTGATGCTCGATGGCCGATCCATGCAATGGACGGAGATGCGCGCCGCGCGTGCGCCGGACTGTGTGGTGTGCTCCAACGGTGCCAATCAATCCCTGTCCAAGCTCAAATAGGAACCAAAGTAGGAGTGCTCCCACATCGCAACCCTATTGATACTGGCAAAATGCAAGCGGTCGTGGCAAGTAGAGTAGCGACAGTACATTTAGCTTTGCGCAGATGCGTCTCGGCAAAGAAATCCAAATGCACAACTGGGACTTGGTAAGAATTTTTGGGCTGTTGTGAAATTGCGCACCTACATCGTTGAAGACAATGCCACGATCCGGGAAAACCTCATTGGTACCCTGGAGGAACTCGCTGACGTCGAAGCCATTGGCACGGCAGAGACCGAGGATGCAGGCAAGGCTTGGCTGGTTGCAAATCCACAGGAATGGGATTTGGCGATCGTTGACCTCTTTTTGCGGCAGGGCAGCGGCCTGGGCGTTCTGGAGGCCTGCCGAAAGCGCAAGAACGCTCAGAAGATGATTGTGCTGAGCAACTACGCCACTCCCGACGTGCGCATGCGCTGTGCGCAACTCGGTGTCGACGCCGTGTTCGACAAGTCCAATGAAATCGATGCGCTGGTCGACTACTGCATCGAACATGGCCGAGGCCACCAGCGCGCGTTCTGATTCTGAAGCAACGCGTTCACGTTGGCGCCAGCGCTTTCTAGCTTTCGATTTTTATTTCTTCTTCTCCAACCAGCCATCGCGCACTCGGGAGCCCGGCGCAGGACTCCCGATCGGTCAGTTCGGACGCTTTCAGAGCCGTTCTTTGACGTAGCTGCCGCGATCCATATCCAGAAGTTCGACACTCATCTGCACCAGCATTCCGCCGGGGCGCGGCGTGTGCTTGCGCAGCACCACGGCGATGCGCTCGGCCAGGTCCTTCTTGGCTTCCGGCGAACGACCGGCCAGCAGGCGCAGTTGGGCGTGCACAAAGCCGCGGTTGGCCGGCTCGGTGCCAATTTCGAAATGCTCGATGCGGTTGGCGCGGCTCTTCAGGTCCGCCTCGTCCTTGACCTCGGGGCTTGCGCACACCGCGGCATTCACGTCCTTGAGGATTTGGGCGTGCGGAAAGTCGGTCAGGTTGGCGCTGTAGTCGATGACGAGATGAGGCATGGCAGATTTCTCCAGAAGGAAGAGTGGAAAAAAACAGAGACGAGGGGTCAAGTGACCGGTGATCAGACGGGCGTGTACGCCAGGCGCACATAGATCGGCGCAAAGGCTTCCGCCTGCGTGATCTCGATGAGGGTTTCCTTGGCCAGCTCGAGCATCGCGATGAAGGTCACCACCAGCACGGTGCCGCCTTTTTCGGGCTGGAACAGCTCCTCGAACGGCACGAAGCGGCGGCCCTGCAAGGTCTTGAGCACAAAGCTCATGTACTCGCGCACCGACAGCTCTTCGCGCGTGATCTTGTGGTGCTGCACCAGCTTGGCGCGCTTGAGGATGTCGCGCCAGGCCTCCTGCAGGTCGGGCAGGCTCACGTCGGGAAAGCGGGGCTGCAGGCTTTGTTCGATGAACACCTGCGCACGGATGAAGTCGCGGCCGAATTGCGGCAGGGCGTTCAGGCGCTGACCGCCTTGCTTCATCTGCTCGTACTCCAGCAGCCGGCGGACCAGCTCTGCGCGCGGATCTTCCGGCTCGGCCACGCCTTCCTGCTTCTTGGGCGGCAGCAGCATGCGCGACTTGATCTCGATGAGCATCGCCGCCATCAGCAGGTACTCGGCCGCCAACTCGAGGTTGCGGCTGCGGATCTCTTCGACGTAGCTCAGGTACTGCTGCGTCACCTTGAGCATGGG
>CALMCS010000642.1 GCA_937862875.1 uncultured Comamonadaceae bacterium | reverse complement strand
AGTCGTGCGTGAACACGTGGATCACGCGCTGCTTCATCAGCGAGGCCATGCGGATCGCATTGCGGCTGTAGTCGCTGAAGGTCAGGAAGGTGCCGCCGTAAGGGATGAAACCACCGTGCAGTGCGATGCCGTTCATGACCGCAGCCATGCCGAATTCGCGCACGCCGTAGTTGATGTGGCGACCACCGACCAGCTCGGTCTTGTCACCCACGGTCACTTCGGTCTGGACCACGTCGCCCTTGGCGTCGAAGCGCAGGGCGGGCGTGCTCTTGGTGTTGGTCAGGTTGGAGCCGGTCAGGTCGGCGCTGCCGCCCAGCAGTTCTGGCAACTGGGCCGTGAAGGCTTCCAGTGCGAGTTGGCTGGCCTTGCGGCTGGCAACGGTCTCGCCCTTGGTGTGGGCGTCGATCACGACGTCGACGGCGGTCTGTGCGAAGTGGCGTGGCAGGTCGCCGGCCATGCGGCGCTCGAACTCGGCGGCGAGGGCAGGGTGCGCAGCGGCGTAGGCGTCGAAACGCTCTTGCCATGCGGCTTCGGCGGTCTTGCCGGAAGTCTTGGCATCCCAGTCGCCGTACACGTCGGCAGGGATTTCGAACGGCGCAGCGGACCAGCCGAGAGCGGCGCGGGTCAGCGTGATTTCTTCAGCGCCGAGTGGCTCGCCGTGGGCCTTGGAGGTGTTGGCGCGGTTCGGCGAGCCCTTGCCGATGGAGGTCTTGCAGACGATCATCGTTGGCTTGTCGCTGTTCTTCTTGGCCTTGGCAATGGCCTTGTCGATCGCGTCGGCGTCGTGGCCGTCCACGGCATCGATCACATTCCAGCCGCAGGCGCGCAGGCGCTCGGGGGTGTTGTCGATGAACCAGGGGGCGACCTGGCCGTCGATGCTGATGCCGTTGTCGTCATACAGGGCGATCAGCTTGTTCAGCTTCCAGGCGCCGGCCAGCGAAATCGCTTCCTGGCTGATGCCTTCCATCAGGCAGCCGTCGCCCAGGAAGGCGTAGGTGTTGTGGTCAACGATGGCATGGCCGTCGCGGTTGAACTCGGCAGCCAGCAGCTTTTCGGCCAGCGCAAAGCCCACGGCGTTGGTGATGCCCTGGCCCAGCGGGCCGGTGGTGGTTTCGACGCCGGGCGTGTGGCCGACTTCAGGGTGGCCCGCCGTGCGGGAGCCGAGCTGGCGGAAGTTCTTGAGCTCCTGCATGGGCAGGTCGTAGCCCGTGAGGTGCAGCAGCGCATACAGCAGCATCGAACCGTGGCCATTGCTCAGCACAAAACGGTCGCGGTCAAACCACTGGGGGTTGGCCGGGTTGTGCTTGAGGTGGCGGCCCCACAGCGCCACGGCCATGTCGGCCATGCCCATGGGGGCGCCGGGGTGGCCGGAGTTGGCTTGTTGAACGGCATCCATTGCGAGTGCGCGGATCGCATTCGCCATTTGTTGTGAATTGGCCATGAGAGGCGGGCTCCGGAGGGGACAGTGACTGAGAAAACCCCCCATTTTACTAAGTGAATGAGCATCGGGTGATTGAGGGGCTTCCAATCACACCGCGCAGTGCTGGCAATCGAGCGCGAATGCACTACAGTGAGCGCCCATGCCATCTGCCCTGTCACCCTCCGAAAACGCCCATCTCCCCAGCGACACGCCGCCTCTGAACGCCATGCTGCTGGCCGCGGGACGGGGCGAACGCATGCGTCCGTTGACCGACGAAACGCCCAAGCCTTTACTCAAGGTTCATGAGAGGGCTTTGCTGGATTGGCATGTCGCAGCCCTGTTGCGTGACGGGGTGAACGGCCTCGTGATCAACACCGCCTGGCTGGGCGACCACATTCCGCAGCACCTGAACGCCGAGTGGCCCGCGCTGGCCGCGCAGCAGCGCCTGCACTACTCGCACGAGGCCCGCGATTTCGGCCACGCGCTGGAAACCGCCGGTGGCATTGCGCGCGCGTTGCCCCTGCTGGGCGAGGCGTTCTGGCTCGCGGCGGGCGATGTGTTTGTGCCGGACTTCGTGTTCGACCCCGCACGGGCACAGGCCTTTGCCCAGTCGTCCGATCTGGCGCATCTGTGGCTGGTGCCCAATCCCGCACACAACCCGAAGGGCGACTTTGCATTGCAGGAGTCCACACTCGGCAGTGGAGAAGCTGACGGTGTCGGCCGGGTGCTGAATGTGGCCAAGGACGAGCCCTCGGAATTCCCCCGCTTCACCTACAGCACGATTGCCTTGCTGAAGGCCGAATTGTTCCGCTCGCCGTGGTGCAGCATCGCGCCGGGCAACCCCGAGGGCGTGGCCGAAGCACTCGCGCCGCTGCTGCGCCGCGCCATGGACGCCGGCCGGGTGAGCGGGCAGATCTACACCGGGCGCTGGACCGATGTCGGCACGCCGGAGCGCCTGGCACAGCTCAACGCCGAGCCCTTGCTGGCCTCTGAAACGGCCCTGAAATAGCCGAGTCCGTCGCTGTCCAAGGCCTCATCCGTCAAAATCCGGGCTGGGTTTCAGACGGTTTTTAGTGATGGGATGGATGATGGGAATGGAATGGAGCAGCTTTTTGATGCTGCTGGTGGTTGTCGCGCTAGCTTCTGCTTGCCAGAACCTGACGGGGTTTGCGTTCGCGCTGATTTTTGTCGGTTTGGTCGGGGCGCTCCACCTATTGCCCATCGCCGACGCGGCCAATGTGGCGGGTCTGCTGACCCTGGTGAATGGCATCGTGTTCATTCGCAGCCACCCGTTTCGTCCGCGCTGGGACATGCTCAAACCCATGATCATCAGCAGCACCATCGGCGTGTTTCTGGGACTGGGACTGCTGCATTTCCTGACCGGCAACCTGGTGGTGGTGCTGCGCTTGCTGCTGGGCGTGACCATCATCGTGTGCGCCGTAGTGCTGCTGCGCCAGACGGGCAAGCGCGAAAAACTCTCGGGCATGCGGGCGATGTACGTGGCCAGCGGGCTTTCGGGTCTGCTGGGGGGATTGTTCTCGACCTCCGGGCCACCGATCGTCTATCACCTCTACCGCGAACCGCTGCCTGCGGTGTTGATTCGCCAATGCCTGCTGGTGCTGTTCATGGCCAATACGGTGGTGAGACTGACTGTAGTCACCATCAGCGGCGAGTTGTCGCGCGCCTCGCTCGTCACGGCGGCCTTTGCCGTGCCGGTGGTCGCCGGGGTGACCTGGTTTGTCGCCAAGCATCCGCCACCGTTGCCGGTGCGCGTCATGCAATGGCTGGTGTGCTCCCTGCTGCTGTTGACCGGCGTGAGCATGCTGTACTCGGCACTGGCATCCTTCGCCACCTGATGGCTTGAGCGCGTTTGCCAGCGGTCTTCCCCTGAATTTGCGCTGGTTTCATCGCACGGAGACCGGCGGCGCAGTACGATTGCGGGATGAACTCCGTATACGCCCAACGACGTGCCCGCCTGGCTTCGCAACTCGGCAAAGGTGGAATTGCTGTCATCCCCACGGCGCCCGAGCGCCAACGCAATCGTGACAACAGTTATCTGTACCGACACGACAGCTACTTCTACTATCTGACGGGGTTCACCGAACCCAACGCCTGCCTCGTGCTGTCGGCCGACGGCACCAGCACGCTGTTCTGCCAGCCCAAAGACCTGGAGCGTGAAGTCTGGGACGGCTACCGTCTCGGCCCGGACGCGGCCGTGGGCTCCCTCGGCGTCCATGCGGCGCATTCCATCACGGAACTGCCGGCCCGCATTGCCCGCCTGCTGGAAAACACCGAATGCGTCTTCTACCCGTTTGCCACCCACGAAGGCCTGGCGGCGCAGGTGGAAGGCTGGCTCAACAAGGTGCGCGCCCGCGTGCGCTTTGGTGCCATGTGCCCGACCCGCCAGCGCGATCTGTGCGAGCTGCTCGACGAAATGCGACTGGTCAAGGACGACCACGAGCTGGCAATCATGCGCCGCGCCGGCATCATCAGTGCCCGTGCCCATGTCCGCGCCATGCAGCGCTCGGCACGCATGCTGCGCGCCGGTGAAGACACCCGCGAATACCACCTCGACGCCGAGCTGCTGCACGAATTCCGCCAGAGCGGCGCGCAGTACACGGCCTACGACTCCATCGTCGCCGCCGGCCCCAATGCCTGCGTGCTGCACTACCGCGCCGACAAGGCACCCGTGCGCAAGGGCGAGCTGGTGTTGATCGACGCCGGCTGCGAACTCGACGGCTATGCCAGCGACATCACCCGCACCTTCCCGGCCGATGGCAAATTCAGCGGCCCACAACGCGCGCTCTACGACCTGGTGCTCGCCAGCCAGGACGCGGCCCTCGCCGTGACCAAGGCGGGCAAGCGCTTCACCGACCCGCACGACGCCACGGTGGCCGTGCTGGCCCAGGGCATGCTCGACCTCGGACTGCTCGACGCCAACAAGTACGGCACGGCCCAGGACGTGATCGACTCGCGCGCCTACTTCCAGTTCTACATGCACCGCACAGGACACTGGATGGGCATGGACGTGCACGACTGCGGCAGCTACGTCGAGCCGACGGAAATCGGCACGGTCAGCGAACGCAAGGACCCGCTCTCCGGCGAAACCATCCAGAACCGCCCGAGCCGCATCCTGCGCCCCGGCATGGTCACCACCGTCGAACCCGGCATCTACGTACGCCCAGCACCCGGCGTGCCGGAGCGGTTCCACCACATCGGCATCCGCATCGAAGACGACGCGGTCATCACCGAAACCGGCTGCGAACTGCTCACGCGCGGCGTGCCGGTGAAGGCGGATGAGATCGAGGCGTTGATGCGGGGTTGAG
>CALMCS010000641.1 GCA_937862875.1 uncultured Comamonadaceae bacterium | reverse complement strand
ATGCATCCTGCCGAAGCCTTCGGGCATCCTGCGCCCGTACACGTTGCTGGGCATCGAGGACCAGATCGTGTACCAGGCGATGGCCAATATCGTCGCCGAGCGTCTGCACCCGCGCGTCAGAAGCAAGTACAACCGCCAGGTGTTCGGTCACCAGTACGCGGGAGCGACGAGCCTGTGGTTCTACCGCCGTTGGACCGATGGTTACAAGGCGTTCAACAAGGCTGCCGAGACGGTCTTTGCGAACGGCTACACGTGGACCGCAAGCTTTGATCTCACGGCGTTCTACGACAGCATTGATCACAACGTGCTGCGCCACATGCTCAAGGAAATTGGCCTTGACCATGATTTCTGCATGGAACTGACCCGGCTTCTGAACAAATGGACGGCAACGACGACGCAGATTTATCACGACCACGGCATCCCGCAGGGGCCTCTGAGCTCGGGTCTGATTTCCGAAGCAGTGCTCAAGCACTTCGACGACAACTTCCGCACCCGCTTTGACGTCAAGTATTTCCGGTACGTCGATGACATCCGTCTCTTCGCCAAGAGCGAGGATCACTTGCGGTACGCACTCGTCTCACTTGACCGACTGAGCAAGGACGTGGGCTTGTTTCCGCAGTCGGGGAAGATCGATATCCACCAGGTGACGGATATCCGGGACGAGTTGAAGTCTGTTAGCTCGCCTGTGGAGACCGTCTTGAGCGGACCGGAGCCCGACCAGGCAGGTATCCGACGCAGGCTCGCTGAGCTAGCTCCGCGCGAAGGTGGCTATCGGGTCACGGACTCGACTAGGTTCAAGTTCCTGTTGGCCAAGGCAGATCCGTCGCTTCGTGTACTTGACCGCCTTTGGCGTGTCTTCGAGCATGCGCCGCACTACTACCCCCAAGTCTCAGCCTACCTGCAGAAGTTTCGGTCCCTGCCCGACAAGCATGCTGATCGGCTACTCGGTCACATCCAGACGCAGGACCTGTACCCGGCGATACGGGCCAGCTTAGTGACGGCGGCGGATGATCGTCTTTCCACGTCGCACACTAGGCGCTTGCGCTCGTCCCTGAAGAAGCTGTGGGCGCCGCGAACCAGTACGCCAGAGCTGACCTCGGCCTTGTGGAGCGCGCTGCACCGTCTGTCGCACTTGACCGAGCGGCAGGCTGACTATGCGCTGCTCTATTCCCGGACATCTTGGCTTCGAGCGCGGTTGCATTTCGGTATGCCTTGGTTTGAGATCGCCAAAGGCCGGCGAGATCGGCTCTTGAACGTCTCGATGCGAAGCAATGAGGCTGATGTGGCACTGACGGCGGCATGGCTTGCTGCTCTGCTGGATTGCGATATTCGAAAGCCAGTCCGTGACATTCATCCCCTGGCCAAGATCGTGCTGCGGGAGAACGGTAAGCTGCGTCGTGCCGATACCAAGGTGTGTGGAATCCGGCAGGCGCTGCACGAAATGACCGGCATAGACTTCGCGGTCAACTGGCGAAAGTTCTTCGGAAAAAACTATCGTCACGCCGAGTCCAAGATCGTTGCTTGCAAGGGTTACTTCAAGACGAACCCGACTGCCTGGGTCAGCATGCTCGATGTCTTCAACGACCTCTTGGTTGATGACCTGTTCAGGTGCGATGGCGCGATTGGCGCCCGGAACTTGGGAAACTTTGGCGGCGTGATCGGCAACAAGGCCTTAATGGCGAAGTTCCCGAAGACGTATGCCTATGTCTTGGCAGTTCACACCAAACGCGGCGAAGGAGAACTCGCTCATCCGATCGTGAAGGCCACGAAGGCACCGACCGGGCGCATTCCATTCAAGTGGCTGAAAACTGGGCGCAAGCTCATGAGCGCTGCACTGGCCGAGATCAATGCTGAAGGGTACTAAGGCAATGCTGATCAAGTAGCGTCAACTCCATTGCACAGCCATTTGAATGCCAAAT
>CALMCS010000640.1 GCA_937862875.1 uncultured Comamonadaceae bacterium | reverse complement strand
GTGGCGAGTCCAGCCCTAGGGAAAGCGATAGGGAAAGGGATAGGGACGGCGGAAATAGCGGGAACGGCTGACCTGACGCTCCACCGGCAGCACTTCACCGCCTTGCTCGGCCAGGAGTTCACGATGAACTTGGAATGGGCCGAAGGCACCACTCACGCAAGGGTGAAATTGACGGCCCTGGAGGATCTACCGCACTGCGCAGATCCGCAACAATCGTTTCGAGCTGTTTTTGAATCGGTTCAGGCAGACGGCCTTCGGCAAGGCCTCTGGCAGGTCTCGCATCCCGAGCTGGGACAGCACGCGATTTTTCTGAGCCCCAACGACGCGCTCGGGCGCGAGGTGGAGGCAGTCTTCAATCGTGGTTGATGGCCTGCGGCAAACGCCACATCTGCAGATAGATTCCGTGTAGCTCTCTGGGCAGAAAACCGAAACGCTCATAGAGGCGTTTGGCGGGATTGTCGGGCTCCACGTACAAGCGCATTGGGCGGGCGCTGGCGTCGGCGCGGTCACATAGCCATTGAACGATGGGCGTTCCGAGGCCCTGGCCGCGCAGGTCTTCCGAGAGCGACACCTCCATCAACGCCAGCAACTCCGGCCCGTCGCTGATGTGCAGCCGACCGACTGGCGCGCCATCGCGCTCGAGAAGATAGAAGCGTCCAAACGGGTAGTTCGCGCGGTAGTACTGGTCCTGCAGGTCGAACTGAGCATCGCAGAACGCGTCTTTTTCCTCTTGCGTCCATTCGGTTTGCGCCAGCTCGGCGCGCCGAATCGAACGGTACAGCACTTGCAGAAACGGCAGATCGCTTTCAGCGATGTCCCGCAACTGCAGCGCGCCCACGGTGAGAGGCAACGAGATCTCTGGTTCAGCGCTCATGGCTGAAGCAGGCCTGGTATTCGAAGCCGTCCGCAGTGCGTGCGACGGGGGAGATGAATACCGCGAAATCACCCAAACCCGCATGTTGCATGCGATAGGTGCGTTGGATGAGCATCGGTGCGGCGGGACCGAACAGGCTGAGATTGAACTGCCTCAGGTTGCCCGCATCCGCTTGCTCCGCCAGCGCTTTCACCGTCACGTTCGCCGCCAAGGTCTGACCTTGTGCGTCGGGGTAGAGGAATTGCACCGTCTCGCCAACGAGCTGGCTCGCGAGATCGTGCGTGAGCGTGCGGCCCCAGAGGGCGTCGTCCAGTTCGTGGGTGTTTTGCATGGAGTGATTCAGAGGTCGGACAAAGAGCGGAGTCCGAATTCTAGGATCTTCGCGGGCTTCCGCGAAGATCCTTTTTCAAGCCTCAGCCTATGCGATTCAAGATTCGCGGCGTTTCAGCGTCATTGCGCCCACACCCAACACGAGCAGCATCAGCATCCAGCGCGCGTATTCACCCAGCGTTGGAATTGGATTGGCAGTGGTGGGAATCCCGGGAGTGGTGTCGCTGTTGACGGCGACGCCGCCCGGATCCTTGATCACCGAGTTGGCCAACAGGTCGTTGTCACCCACGCCGCCAT
>CALMCS010000639.1 GCA_937862875.1 uncultured Comamonadaceae bacterium | reverse complement strand
CAGCTTCCCCGCCATGGTTGAGCTGTTCGCGCGCGCGCCGGATGCACTGCGGCCAATCGAAAATGGTCAATTGACTCCGATCCCCTTCGATGAGGCGGTCTCCAGCCTTTCCGCGATCTTGTTGGATGACGCCTACTACGCATTCATCATGGCAGGCCAACGAGACGCCAATGGACTGCCCTGCGTCGGAGAGGATCGCCTGATTCCGCTGAAGGCTGTCGCGTGGCTGGAGTTGAGCGCCCGCAAAGCACAGGGCGAGCAGGTAGATGGCAAAAACATCCGCAAACACGCCAATGACATCTTGCGTCTTACTCAACTGTTTGCAGCAACGACGCGTATCCCGCTGGAAGCGAAAATCGCCGAAGACATGCGTAAATTCCTTGAGTTGGCGAAGGCTGACGCGTCTTTGGATCCAAAGGCCTTGGGCCTAGGCCGCGCGAGTGTGGCGGAGGTTCTTGCCCGAATTGCACAGGCTTACGAGCTCGGTGAAGTCGCAGCACAATAAGCATTCGACGCAGTGCGACGGCGGCTGCTTCAGAACTTTCATTTGGGCATCCACGAATGTCCCAAATAGGACTACAAAAACATAATTTTAAAAAATCGATAGGATCAAAAAATGCAAATCGCTACTTGGAACGTCAATTCCCTCAACGTCCGCCTGCCCCAAGTCCTGGAATGGCTGCAAGCCAACCCAGTCGATGTACTGGGTCTGCAGGAACTCAAACTCACCGACGACAAGTTTCCGTACGACGCGCTGAAAGAAGCCGGCTACGAAGCCGCTGCCTTCGGTCAGAAAACCTACAACGGCGTCGCCCTGCTGACCCGCCAACCGATCACCGACGTGGTGCGCAACATTCCCGGCCACACCGACGAGCAGGCGCGTGTGATCGCCGGTACGGTGCAATCCGACGCAGGTCCGCTGCGCGTCATCAACTGCTATTTCGTGAATGGCCAGGAGCCGGGCAGCGAGAAGTTTGCGTACAAGATGCAGTGGCTCGCCGCACTTGAAAACTGGGTGAAGGCTGAAATGCAAACCCACGAACGCTTGATCATCATGGGCGACTTCAACGTGACGCCGGAAGACCGTGACTCCTACGATCCGGTGGGGCTCAAGGACACGATTCACCACACGGTGCAGGAGCGCGAGCACTTTCAGGGTCTGCTGAATCTGGGGCTGACGGATTCTTTCCGCATGTTCGAACACCCCGAGAAGAGCTTCTCGTGGTGGGATTACCGCATGCTGGGTTTCCAGAAGAATCGTGGTTTGCGGATCGACCATATTCTGGTGAGCGATGCGCTGAAATCCAGCGTGACCGCCTGCACGATTGACCGCACTCCTCGCAAGAACAAGCAGCCCAGCGATCACACGCCTGTGGTCGTCACGCTGGCCTGATCGATCCTGGCTTACTGCTGCGGCTGATTCGCGCCTTGCTCGGCGCGCGCGGGTCGGCAGATCGGTGCGGGTTCGGGCAAGGGTTGGCCTGCAGTTTGCGCGTCGGTGCGCACCTTGATTCGGCGGGATTGCTCTGCCAGGGCCTCGGGCTCCATGGCCGCGTCACAGGTTGGCAATCGCTGGGTCAGCTCGTTGATTTCACTGTCCTTCTCCGCACTGGAACCGAGCTTGGCCTTGGAGCTGTCGCCCAGGGCTGCAGGCGCTTGGCGAGTTGCCTTGGCTGCTGCCGCTGGCGCGGTAGCGGCTGCAACAGGTGCAGGGGCCGGTGCAGGTGCAGGTGGCGCGGCGTTCATTTCCGCCGCAGGGGCTGGAGCCGGCGCACCACCGTTAGACAGTGACTCAGACCGTGCCGCCGCGGGAGCCGGTGACGCAGTCGTCGCAGGTGCAGGCATGGCATCTTGCTGAGCGGCCTGGTCTGCTTGCACGGGAGCTCGTGCCGGAGCAGCACGCATCTGCGCAGGTTTCTCCGGCGCAGAGATCGTTTCCTGCGTCTCTTTCTTCCTCGAGGACTCCGGAGCCTCCGAATGGATCGCTGGCGGGACGGGTGCTGAAACCCCAGAGTTCGAGCGCACCGTCGGCGTGGCGCTGTCGAACTGCGGCGCGCTCGGTTGATCCAGATGCTGCATGGTCAGCCAACCCACCAGCCCAATCGCGGCAATGCTTCCCAGCGCGTGGCGCAGCCAGTGGCTGTCGTTTGCCGCCTTGCCTGTTTTGTGGGATGCCGGTAGCGGAACTGCCGATGCAGCCCGCTTGGCGGCCTGTTCGCGGGCATAGGCCAGCACGCGGTCACGCGCTGCGTTGTCGGGGCCCGCATCGTTCGCTGTCGCGTCGCGGTAGAGCTCCACGAGGCGGTCGGGCTTGTCTTGATCGGGCGGATGGGTGCCGTTCGATGGCGTCTTCCTGTCTGTCATACCAACACCTCCAGCGACTGGCGCAGTTTGGCGCGGGCATAGCGCAGCCGGGTCTTGGCGGTTTCCTGCGGAACGCCGGTGGCGCTGGCAATGTCGGCCACGCTCATGTCGCCCTCGGCCTGCAGCAGAAAGGCGGCGCGCTGATCGGCGGGCAGATCGGCCAGCGCGGCGAGCAGCGCTTGCGCCAGGTCTTTGCGGCCCTGCAGGCGCTCGGGCTCAAAGCCGGAGTGGGCGAACAATGTTTCGGCCAGTTGCATGGCTTCGGGGGAATCCTCATCCAGACTGATCTGGTGCTTGCGGCCACGCCAGTGGTCCACGAGTTTGTGGTGGGCCAGCGTGAACAGCCAGGTGGTGAACTTGGCTTTCACTTGGTAGGCTGGCGCTGCATCGACCACCGCGAACCACACGTCCTGCCCCAGGTCATCGGCCAGCGCGTGGTTGCCGGTGTTGCGGAACAGGTAGCGCCAAAGGCGTAGCTTGTGGCGGTCGTAAAGGGTCTCGAACGCTGCCGCCTGACCGTTGGCATAGGCCAGCATCAGCGCTTCGTCGGCATTGGTTTCCAGAGACTCCACCATGCAGGCGATTATGCAAAGTATGGAGCCCAGCCACCGGCGCTGTGGAGAAAATCGCACAGCCATCACCACAGCGCGGGGCCGCTTACCAGCGTGGAGGATCGGGGACGAATCCATTGCGGCCTTGTGCCGGGAACGGATCGGGCACGCGATCGGGGCGTGGCGCGCGGATCACGCCCTTGGCGATCAGATTGGCATAGCTGTCGTAGCGGATGCGCACGATCTGATCGGGCCGGCTGTTGGCGGCCTCGAACTCGACATCGGTCGTGTAGGAAGTTTCCAGCGCGCCATGACCGGTCCCCAAGGTGGGGCTGGCGGAGCTGCGTTTGGTGACTCGATCCGCATTGCTTTCGGCCATGCGCGGCTTGGCGGCCTGAGCGGATTCTGCCGCTGCAGGGGCGGCTTGGGCTGTTGCAGCCGCTGCAGGAGCAGGTGCGGCAGGCGCTGCAGCCGCATCAGCGGTAACAGCCTCTACACGGTTCTGACTGTCACTATTCGAACGACTGTATTCGCGCTCCTCCACCATGGGTGCGTTCCGCGACACGGGTGGCGGCAAGGGCCGCACGACAGGCGCAACGCGCTCGCGAAACAGCGCCACCCCGATCACGCCCACATCGCGCGGTCGGCCCGTGCGGCTGGCGTAGGACGCGTCGCTTTCCGAGAAATAGAACGCTGCTACTTGGGAGTCGCTCTTGCGCCATCCCGTGATCGCCCAGTTGCGCCGTGGGTCGAACACGTAGCCATCCTTGGGCGCCGCAGCGGCGCTCTTGCCGGTGATGGCGTTGACGCCATCGACACTCACCACGGCCAGAATCCGCTCGCCCGTGCGATTGGTGATGTCGACCGAGTAACTGGCGCCCGGTCGCCCTGCGACCCAGTATTCGCCCTTGTATTCATAGACCGACAACGCCTGGCCGCTGTTGCGATCCACCAGCCGCACATCGGCCAGCGTTCGGTTCCAGCTCTCGGCCTGTGCGCCGGCGGTGTATGCCAAACCACCCGCCAGCGCGGCGCAGGCGAGCAGCGGAGAAAGACCCAAGCGACGAGCGCGATGAATGAACGATGAGGCCATGGTGGCATGCTCCTGTAGATGTCGAATGATGGACATCTACTGAATCGGAGCAGGCCCGCCAATGGGGTGAAACTTTTCAAAAATATTTTTTGAAAAGAAACGCTCCCCCTTAGACCTCCTCGGTGCCAGCGGGGTGATCCAGCCCCAGTTCCTGAATCTTGCGCGTGATGGTGTTGCGGCCAATACCGAGGCGCTGCGCCGCTTCCATCCGGCGACCCAGCGTCTCGTTCAGGGCCGTACGAATCAGGCGTGACTCGAAGCGGCGGGCCAGCACGTCCCAGACATCCGGCAGCCCCTGGCGCAGCAGATCGCGAGCCTCCAGTTCCAGCATCTGCTCCCACGCAGCGTGCGTGGGGTGAGGCGGCGCGCCGACCTGCGCGTCCTCCACCGCGACGGCGATGGGCTCGCCCACCAAGGGGGATCCTGAGGGCTGGCTGTAGTGGTGATGAACCGCTGCTGCTGCGGGCGCAGCGACCGGCGCAAGCGATTCCGTCACCGCCACCGCCGCAACGGCTGGCACCGTCGACGCTGGCGCGCTCAGCACTTCGGGCGGGAGATCCTGCACCGAAATCACCTGCGCAGGCGCCATCACCGACAGCCAATGGCAGATGTTTTCCAGCTGCCGCACGTTGCCGGGGAAATCAAATGCCTGCAGCCGCGCCAACGCACTGTCGGAGATGCGCTTGGGCTCCACGCCGAGCTGCCGTGCGCTCTGTTGCAGGAAGTGGCGCGTGAGGCCCGTCACATCTTCGCGCCGCTCGCGCAGGGCCGGCAGACGCAGGCGAATCACGTTCAGGCGGTGAAACAAATCCTCGCGGAACGCACCATCCTTGACGCGTTGCTCCAGATTCTGGTGCGTGGCGGCGATGACGCGCACATTGGCCTTGACCGCGGCATGGCCGCCGACGCGGTAGAACTGCCCATCGGACAACACCCGCAGCAAGCGCGTTTGCAGATCGAAGGGCATATCGCCGATTTCGTCGAGAAACAAGGTGCCGCCATCGGCCTGCTCGAAGCGCCCGCGGCGCTGTGTCTGTGCGCCCGTGAACGCGCCGCGCTCGTGACCGAAGAGTTCGCTTTCCAGCAAATCCTTGGGGATCGCGGCCGTGTTGATCGCCACAAACGGGCCACCGGAAACCGGCGAGTGCTTGTGCAGCGCGCGCGCCACCAGCTCCTTGCCCGAGCCCGACTCCCCCGTGATCAGCACCGTGACCGAGCTTTGGCTCAGCCGGCCGATCGCGCGGAACACGTCCTGCATGGCCGGGGCCTGGCCCAGAATCTCCGGCGCATTGGTCTGGCGCTCTTCCGCCACCTGCTCGCGCTGGCTTTCTTCCACCGCACGGCGAATCAGCTCGACCGCCTTGGGCAGATCGAAAGGCTTGGGCAGATATTCAAAGGCACCGCGCTGCAGTGCCGACACGGCGCTGTCCAGATCCGAGTACGCCGTCATGATGATGACTGGCAGGCTCGGTTGCAGCTCGCGCAATTTCTCCAGCAGTTGCAAACCCGAACCACCGGGCATGCGGATGTCGCTCACCAGGACCTGCGGGCCGCTGTGTTCCGAATCACCGGCGGCGATATCGGCCAGCGCATCCAATACTTCGCGTGGATTGGAGAAGCTGCGCGTGGGCAAGCTCTCGCGTGCCAGCGCCTTCTCCAGGACGAAGCGGATCGATGGGTCGTCATCTACTATCCAGATCGGCTTCATGTGTTCTTACTTCCTTGTTTGAGGGCTACGCCCTGTTGTTACCCAAGGACCTCAAGGCAACGGGATGAGGATGCGAAAGTCCGTGCGCCCCGGCACGCTGTCGCATTCCACAAGGCCGTGATGGCGCTGCACAAAAGTCTGTGCAAGCGTCAATCCCAAACCTGACCCACCATCCCGACCCGTGACAAGAGGATAGAAGATTCGCTCCTTGATCGTCTCGGGTACACCTGGTCCGTTGTCGATCACATGCAAATCCAATGCCAACCGATAACGTTGACGCCCAAATGTTACTTGCCGGGCCACGCGCGTACGCAAAGTGATCTGCGCATCGCCCGCTGCGACGCGCTCGGTGAGGGCCTGCGCGGCGTTCTGAACGATGTTGAGCATGGCCTGAATGAGCTGCTCGCGATCGCCGCGGAACTCGGGAATCGAGATGTCGTAGTCGCGCCTGATCTCGAGCCCGCGCGGGAACTCCACCAGCACGAGGGAGCGCACTCGCTCGCACACCTCGTGGATGTTCACATCGCCCACCAGATGCGGATGGCGGTGGGGCGCGAGCAGACGATCGACCAAGCTTTGCAGCCGGTCCGCCTCGTGGATGATGACCTGTGTGTACTCTTCCAGATCGCGACTGGGCAGCTCCATCTCGAGCAACTGCGCCGCGCCGCGAATGCCGCCGAGCGGATTCTTGATTTCGTGGGCGAGGTTGCGGATCAGCTCTTTGTTGGCCAGCGCCTGTTCGCGCAGCCGCTCTTCGCGGTCCTGGCGCGCCTGCGCTTCGAGTGGCCAGCACTCGACCAGCACATCTCCGCCCTGCTCCACGCAGGCCACGTTCACATGAACGGGCAGCGGGTCTTGCGGCACGCGCCGCAGGCTGGATTCAAACCGCAGCGCGGCGAAGTCCTGGCCGCGAGCGCCTTCGAGTGCCGAGCGCACGATGCCCGGGTCGGTGAAAAAAGCACAGAAATCAATGCCTTCGAGCGTGCGCCGCGATTGGCCCAGGGCCGTTTCGAGCGCGGCATTGGCAAACACCACGGCCCCATCGATTCGCAGTACCGCCACCAGTGTCGACACCAGATCGAGCGCCTGATAGCGCTCGGCCGCATTGGCACTGGTGCGAGGCCGCGATGGCGGCTCGGAAGAAACTTTGTTTTTGTCGGAGGACCGGGGCACGTTGTTTATTTCAAGCGTGACAGTTCCCGCTTGATACCGTCCACGTCGGCTTCCGCGCGCGTCATATTGCTTTTCAGCTCAGCCGTGCGCTCGATATAGCCCTGCGGATTGCGCATTTCCAGCGCGGAACGTTGCGGGAAACCGTCGTTGTATTCTTTTTTCAGATCATCCAATCGGGCCTGCGCCTTCCTCAGCTCGGCGTCCAGAATGGCGCGGGCGTCGGAATCACGGGCTTTCTGATCGGAGTTATCCACCTTGGGTGCGCCCGCAGGCGAACTCGATGCGGCCGGCGAACTGGCGCGCGGGGCCGCGGCACCACCGCCACCACCGGCTGGGCGCGAGCTTTGCAGCACAGTGACATTGCCGCCCTCCACCACCTTGCAGCCACGCTCCTTGGCCTGCGAGGCATTGTTGGTGTATTCATTGCCGCAGCGATAGATGCGGTCCTGCGACCACGCCGCAGGCAGCAACGCCACAGTAGTAAAGAGAGCAAGCAGTGTTTTTTTCATGAATTCCTCGCGCAACGAACGTCGGCTCTGTGCAACTCCTTCTGGGTCACAAGAAACCATCGTAGGAGCCAATCGCAATCTAGCGACGATAACAGAGCATGCCTACAAAGACTCCGAAAGGCCACGATCGTTCCTCCAGTACCGTTGCGCGAATGAAAAAAGCGGCCCAAAAGCCGCTTTTCTTGCAAATCATTGGTGCGCAGCCGTCTGTTGACTCAACGTTCCAGCACGCGCACCGGCTGACTTACAGCGAGTAGTACATGTCGTACTCGACAGGGTGAGGTGCCATGCGGAAGCGCTGCACTTCGGTCATCTTCAATTCGATGTACGCGTCGAGCATCGAATCGGAGAACACACCGCCCTTGGTCAGGAAGCCGCGATCGGCGTCCAGCGCTTCCAGAGCCTGGTCGAGGCTGTGGCAGACGGTGGGCACCAGCTTGTCTTCTTCTGGCGGCAGATGGTACAGATCCTTCGTGGCGGCTTCGCCCGGATGGATCTTGTTTTCCACGCCGTCCAGACCCGCCATCATCAGTGCGGAGAAGCACAGGTATGGGTTGGCCAGTGGATCTGGGAAACGTGCCTCGATGCGGCGGCCCTTGGGGTTCGCCACATAAGGAATGCGGATCGAAGCCGAGCGGTTGCGCGAGCTGTAAGCCAGCTTGACCGGAGCTTCAAAGCCTGGAACCAGACGCTTGTAGCTGTTGGTACCTGGGTTGGTGATGGCGTTCAGCGCGCGAGCGTGCTTGATGATGCCGCCGATGTAGTACAGCGCGAAGTCGGACAGACCTGCATAGCCGTCGCCTGCGAACAGGTTCTTGCCGTCTTTCCAGATCGACTGGTGAACGTGCATGCCGGAGCCGTTGTCGCCAGCGTAGGGCTTGGGCATGAAGGTCGCGGTCTTGCCGTAGGCGTTTGCCACGTTCCAGATCACGTACTTCATCTTCTGCGTCCAGTCGGCGCGCTCGACCAGGGTGCTGAAGCGGGTGCCGATTTCGTTCTGACCTGCGCCAGCCACTTCGTGGTGGAACACTTCGACCGGGATGCCCAGGGATTCGATGATCAGGGACATTTCAGCGCGCATGTCTTGCGTGCTGTCGACGGGTGGCACTGGGAAGTAGCCGCCCTTGGTCGTGGGACGGTGACCACGGTTGCCGCCGTCAAACTTGGTGCCGGTGTTCCATGGTGCTTCGTACTCTTCGATTTCGAAGCCGACCTTGCCGGGTTCGTTGGTCCAACGCACGCCGTCGAAGATGAAGAATTCTGGCTCTGGTCCGAAGTAGGCGGTATCGCCCAGGCCGGAAGCCTTCAGATAGGCTTCAGCGCGCTTGGCGATGGAGCGTGGATCGCGGTCATAGGCCTTGCCGTCGCTTGGCTCCACCACGTCGCACTGCAGGAACAGTGTGGTTTCTTCAAAGAACGGGTCGATGTTGGCCGTGCTTGGGTCGGGCATGAGTTGCATGTCCGACGCTTCGATACCCTTCCAGCCTGCAACGGACGAACCGTCGAAAGCGTGGCCCGAAGTGAACTTGTCTTCGTCAAAGTGCGAGATGGGCACGGTCACGTGCTGTTCTTTACCGCGAGTGTCGGTGAAACGGAAGTCAACAAACTTGACTTCGTTCTCTTTCACCATATCCATCACGTCTGCAACGGTCTTAGCCATTAGTGTTCTCCAAGGAATGAACGCGTATTGAAACAGATTTTTAATTAGCAGAATGCGTGCCAGATTGCTGCACCGCTGCACCACAAGGCAGCACGGGCGGCGGAGAAATCCAGAACATCACTTGCCGATCACAAATGCACCATAAAGGTGCAAAACAAAACCATCAGAAAAAAATCAGCGATTGCGCACCAATTCGGGGCCTAACTGCGCCCCGAATGTGTGCAGCACGTCCAGAAGCATCTTCCAGGCGTCGGGCACCACATTGGACGGGCCTTTGACGCCCAGCTCGATGTGACGACCATGTACGGGATGATCCACGCTCGGCAGGCTGAACACCTTGATCGACGGGAACGTGTTTTCGATCTCGACCATCAGCGGAGTCAGTGCCGACTCCATCGCGCCGTATACGACCACCGAGTGCTCGGTGTGCGGCTCATGGTGAAACCACTGCGCGCAGTAATGCTCGAGCGCCCACTCCATCATCGGCCAGGCCATGACGGGAAAGCCGGGCACGAAATGCACCATGCCGCCGCCGGGGCCGTCGCAGGTGAAGCCGGCGATCTTGTTGTACGGATTGGGAATGATGCGCGCGCCTTCGGGAAACTTCCCCATGTTCAGGCGGTGCAGGTTGTCTGCGCGCTCGGGCTCATACGGTTTGCCCTCCTCGCGCGCCACGTCCTGCATGCGCTCGCGGATCAGGTCCACGGCCTCTGGGTGCAGCGCGAGCGGTTTGCTCAGGGCTGCGCCCGCGCATTGGCGGGTGTGATCGTCGGGAGTGGCTCCAATGCCGCCGCAGCTGAACACGATGTCAGTGCTTGCAAACACATCGCGCAGGGTCTTGGTGAGCCTTGCAGGATCGTCGCCCACGTAATGCGCATAGGACAGCGACAATCCGCGCGCGCTCAGCAGTTCGATCACCTTGGGCAGGTGCTTGTCCGCACGCTTGCCGGAGAGAATTTCATCGCCAACGATGATGAGTCCGAATTGGGGGGTCACGTCATTCCTCACGGCTGCAGCATGCCAAGCCATTCAGCGAATACATAGAAGGCGTCAATTATTGCCCGGCTTGGTGGCGGATTCATCCGGCAGCGCGACAGAGTTGTCAGCGGAAGCAATCAAGGGGGTACTTACTTCCGGCACCGGAGTCACCGGTTCGGCCTCCAGAACCTCCAGACCCGACTCCTTGCGCTCGACGCGCAGCTGCTCGAGCGCAGCCAAACAATAGTGCGTGAACCACAGCGACGAGAACGCAAACACCAGCGTGTAAATCCAGATCGCGGCAGGAATCAGCACGAGGAAGGCGGCGGCAAACACCACGGCCGACGCCCACACCAGACTCGGCGCTGCGCCCAGAAATCCGCACACCACGCCAATGCCCAACAGGCTGTAGCGGTGGCGGGCAAAGAGCTCCTTGCGCTCTTCCTTGCTGGCATGTTCGGACAGCGCGTCAAAGCTCATCACGCGGTAGGTGAGCCATCCCCAGATCAGCGGAGGCAGCACCAACACCAGGGGCGGGATCAGCCACAGCGGCGACGACACGATCAGCGCGACCATCGCCGCAATGGTGGAGAGCGCCGACCAGCTCACGCTCGCAAACAGCGACCCGCCGTGCTTGCGCACCAAGGTCGGAAAGCGGCGCTGCGCCACCAGATTGACCAGGGCGGGCGTCATGAAGATCGCCACCGTCAGCAGCGCGATCAGCACGATCACCGGCACGGCGGCCAGCACCACCAGCAGGGGCGCAATCGAGCGGGATGCGCTGTCCCAGCCCATGCTGGCCAGCCAGCTCCACAGGCCACTCAACAGGCTGGAGTCGCCCAGCAGGTGCTGCGCGGACGCGACCGCCGAATCCCAGAAGAAGTAGCTGCTCACACCGGCAACAATCCCGATGAGCAGTAACGGCAGCAGCGACAACAGAATGACCCGCGGGATCAGACAATAAGCTGCGGCGCGCCAGAAAGAATCAAAGAGTGAAGACATCTGCATGGCTCCAAGAATAACGCGAGACGCCGACTGGCTCAGTCGCGCCTCAACAATCGGAGGATTCCGAGCCATTGCTGTGACCAGAATCCTTCGCCATAGTTGCGAACTTTACCGTCTGGACCCGGTTTGATCTGATCTTCCACGCCGGTGGGATCAAAACGCAACTCGAAATTGGCGGTTTTGAACAACATATCCCAGAGCGGCAGCAGCACCCCGAAGTTGCAGCCACGCGCCAGTTCGATGGAGCGCGGCAAACCTTGGGCCGGCAAATGCGGATCGCCCTGCCGCGCTTCGACCAGCGAAATCGCGTGGTGGCGACGGTGAAAGCGCGGGCTGATCCAGAGACGCTCGCCGAGCTTTCCAAACCAGATGCGCGCATTCACGTGGTGGAAATTTTCACTCAACTGCGCAATCGCCACGATCGCCACAAACTGTCCCGGAGCCACACCAATCAACTGCGCCACCACCACGATGATGACGTCACGAATCACGTCGTCGAGCAAATGGTTGCGGCTGTCCGACCACTTGGTCATCTGGCGCTGCGAATGGTGCAGCGAATGCAGCGACCACCACCAGTCAAAGCGATGCTGACCGCGGTGAATGAGATAGTCGAGCAGATCGAAAACGGCCAGATAGATCAGCAGGCTGACGATCGGTTGATCGGTCACGCCGGGCCAGATGGCATCGATATTGAAGGTGCGCAGCCCGTGCACGCGCAGCATGCCGAACAGGGAATCGAACAGCGGGGCGAGCGTGAAGAACAGCGCCAGTCGAAACACGCCGAGGCGGTGAATCAGGGTGTAGATCACATCGGTGCGAATCGCCTTGCGATCCGTGACCGGCTCCACGGGACGCCAACGCTCGAGCGGCCCGATCACCGCCACGATCACCAGCACCTGAAGCAGGCCCACCAACAACCAGCCGGTGGCGTCGTAGCCATCTTCCAGCAGACTGGCCATGCCCACCTGGAACATGATCGGCTGGATGATGGACTCAAACAGCCATTGCTGCGCCGAATTGAAAAGCGTAATCAACCATTCCACGATGGAACCTCAACGTTACGGCTTGCGTGTCCAAGCCGCGTAATCTGGATGTTCACGCAAGGTGCGGAAACAGAATCCACGTGTCTTCAAGCCCTTGATCAGCGGCTCGAGCACGGCAGGAGCCCAGGGGTCCTGGCGTGACCAAATACCGAGATGCGCCAGCAAGATATCGCCGCTGCCGATCTGCGCCAGCGCCTGGTCGAGCAACTTCTGATTGCTGAATTTTTCGCTCGGCAATTCGTCGCCCAGAAAACCTGCGGGCGACCAGCCCACATGCGCATAACCGCAGGCCTTGGCGGCCGCGATCAAACGCGGTGACGTCTTGCCACCCGGCGCGCGAAACAGAGGCAAAGGCTCTTTGCCCGTCATCTCGCGCAGGCGATCTTCCGAGGCCTTGATCTCCTGGCAATACTGCGCCGGAGTCACGACAAACTGCTGACCATTCTTCGGCCCTGCCGATGGCTTGACCTTGAACGAAAGCTCTTTGCCATTGACGATGTCGGCGCGCCAATACATGTGGTCAAACGTGTGCGATGCGAACTCGTGCCCTTCTGCGGCACGCGCCTTCCACCAGGGAGCCCATTCCTTGTCCAGACTGGTCCCGCCGGTTTTCGTGGCCTCGTTCGCGGCAAAGAAAGTCACATGGACCTGCTCACGCTTGAGGACGTCGGCAATCAGCGGCGCCACACCCATGTGTCCGGTGTCGAACGTCAGGTACACCGGCTTGTCGCAGGACGTTGTTGCCGCCTGACTCTGGGTAAGCGCCGTCATGGACACAACGGTGGCCATCAGCGATACGCCGATGGCCTTCAAGCGCAAGGAGTTCAACAACATGGCTTCTCGGATACCGAATGGAGGTTATTAGCGCGGTGCGTGATTCAGCGTCCAGACGCCATGCGGCGACTTGCCGACATTGACGGAGCGAATCACTTTCTTCTCGACGGTGTCGATCACCAGCAGCTTACGCGCCCAGCGAGCACCCACATAGATATAACGGCCATCGGCAGACACATCCATGCAGTCCGGTCCGCCCGGTGCGGCATAGCTTTCCACCACGGTGCGGCTGGCCATGTCGATCTTGCTGATCGTGTTGGCCACGCGGTTGCTCACGTAGATATGCTTGCCATCGCCCGCGCCGCGGAACGCGTGTGCGCCGGCGCCGGTCTTGATGATTTGCACGCTGCGCGGCTTCTCGCCGGAGACGTCGAACACCTCGACGCCGGTGCCGCCGGTCAGGCCCGTGAACAGGGTCTTGTCATCGGGGCTGACGTAGATATCGGCGGGCATGGGGCCCGTCTTGGTGCGCCATTTGATCTTTTGCGTGGCCAGATCGATCGCGACCAACTCGTCGCTGTCCTGCATGGTCGAGTAGACCGTGCGGCTCTTGCTGTCGATCCACAGATGGCTTGGGGTCTTGGCGGTTTGCACGCGCTGCACCAGCGTCATGTCCTTGCCGTCCCAGCGATAGAAGTCGATGTGATTCAGGCGGTTGGCGGCCGTGATGAACCATTTCATATCGGGGCTAAAACGCAGATGGTACGGATCGACAATGCCGCGCACGACGCGCTGCACCTGAGCCGTTTTTGGATCCACAAACGTGAGCGAATCGCCCAGCGCGTTGGCGATCACCAGGGACTTTTCGTCCGGTGTCAGATACAAGTGGTGCGGCTCTTTCCCGGTCGGGATACGCTGCACTTCCACCCACTTTTCCTGATCAATGATGCTGATGTCCGCATCCAGAGAATTGAGGACAAACACCGGCGGGAGGTTCGCCTTGGCCCCCACCATGCAGAGCGCCGCCAGCAGGGCCACGCCTGCTTTGTGCCAAACCTGATATTTCACAAAAACCCCTTATTCCACCACTGCAGCACGAGCTGAGCATAGATATGCAGCTCGCATTGACCTTGTTTATCAAGGATCGCAGTGTAAGCGGGCCAAGGGGTGTTTTCAGTGCATGACCGTAGGCGGCAATCAGGATGTTGCGGTCAACTGACTAAGCTCTTCGGTCGTGAGCCAACGCCATTGACCCGGAGCCAAATCCGTAGGCAAATCAAGCGTTCCCACGCGTGAACGGTGCAGGCCTTCGACCCGATTGCTGACCGCCGCCACCATGCGCTTGACCTGGTGGTATTTGCCTTCGGTCAGCGTCAGCTTGAAGGTGTGCGAACCGGTCTGTTCGACCGCCGCCGCGCGCACCGTTTCGTTGTCGTCGTGCAGCACAACGCCATCGGTCAACTGCTTGAGCTGAGCCTCGGTGACTTCGTGCTTGGCCGTCACGTCATACACCTTGGGTACATGGCGTTTCGGGGAGTTGAGACGGTGAATGAACGGGCCGTCATCCGTCAAAATCAGCAAACCGGTCGTATCCTGGTCGAGGCGACCCACCGCCTGAACGCCCTGCACATTGCTCTTGCTGGGGCGTTGGCGCAAAGCCGCTGGCAACAGGGTGTAAATGCTGGGGTAGGAAGACGGCTTTTGCGAACATTCGGTGCCCGCAGGCTTGTGCAGCAAGATGTAGGCCTTTGCCTGATACGGCCAATCCACGCCCTGCACTCGCAGGCGCAGACCGGTTTCCTCGAAATCATAGGTCGCGTCGTCGCACACCATGGGTACGTCGTTGCCAGGCTCGTACACCGCCACCAGTCCTTGCTGCGTCAAACCAGCACAAACGCGACGGGTGCCAAAACCTTGGGAATAGAGAATGTCTTGGAGTTGCATGGTAATCAGGCGATCAGACGCTTATGGCAATGATGAAGAGGTCACGGCATATCGCCGCGGTGGTCAATCACAGGACTTTCATTTTCGATGCTGTCGAATGGGGCATTTTCCTGTTTCCCCAAAGCAGAAACGCCCTTCAACTCGTTGGAGCTGAAGGGCGTACTGGGCTGTAAGAGCC
>CALMCS010000638.1 GCA_937862875.1 uncultured Comamonadaceae bacterium | reverse complement strand
TCCGCCGATCCGCCAGAGCTGACCTTCGAGGCCTCGCGCCAGCATGAGCTCGATGAAGAGACGGCACGCGAGTTGGTGGCACGGGACGAGCCTGCGCACGAGCCATCCGCCGAGCCCGAGAAACCGGTCGAAGCCGAGCCTGAACCCGAACCCGAGGCCTTGCCGGAGCACACTCCAGCGGTCGACAACGAAGTCGTCGCCCCCTTGGTCGGCCCGCTGGCAGAAGAGCCACAGGCCGATGCCAAAGAACCAGATCAAGAGCCAGAGCTGGAAAAAGAGCCCGCTCAGGAACCCATCAAAGAACCAGAGCCAGCCGCCGCATCGGTCGAAGCGTCGGAAGACGAGGTCGGCTTCATGCGCGCCGCCAGGCGCAAGGCGTTCTGGAGCAAGCCGTCGGTGCGAATGCTGCTGGGCTTGATCGGCGTGCTGCTGTTGGCGGCCCTGGCGGCCCAATATGCCGTGGTGGAGCGCAACCGCCTTGCCGTGACGCATCCGCCACTGCGCCCCTTGCTGGAAAAACTGTGCGAGCCGCTCAAGTGCGTGGTCACCGCGCCGCGCCAGATTGCGTCGATCGCCATCGACAGCTCCACCTTCACACGTGTGAACGACGATCCGTCGGCGTTCCGACTGCAGTTTGTGCTCAAGAGCAATGCCGACATCGCGCTGGAGATGCCGGTGCTCGAGCTGACCCTGACCGATTCGAGCGACCAACCCGTGCTGCGCCGCGTGCTGCAGCGGGATGAGACGGGCGCGCCCGCCGAGTTTGCTGCGGGTGGCGAGTGGAACGGCGTCGTGACCCTGCGCGTGCCGGAAGTGGCCGACCGGGTGTCGGGCTTCAAGCTGCTGGCGTTCTACCCCTGACCGGGTTCGTCGGTCACTCCTGGCCTTTCGGGTTTCGTTTCGATTTTCGTTTCGATTTCCTTTTTTCTTTCTTGTTTTCTTTCAGCTGAGATTGGCAGAACTATGGCCGTACTGATTTGTGGCTCCGTGGCGTTCGACACCATCATGACTTTCGAGGGGCGTTTCGCCGAGCAGATCCTGCCCGAGCAATTGCACATCCTGAATGTCTCCTTCTTCGTGCCCACGCTGCGCCGCGATTTCGGCGGCTGCGCCGGCAACATCGCCTATGCGGTCAAGCTGCTGGGCGGCGAGCCGCTGCCGATGGCCGTGATCGGTCATGACGGCGCCGACTACATCGAGCGCATGAAGGGCCAGAACATCAGCACGCAGTACGTCACCCAGCTCGACGACATGCACACCGCCCAGTGCATGATCATCACGGACCGTGACAACAACCAGATCAATGGTTTCCACCCCGGCGCGATGACGCTGGCGCACCAGAACAAGATCACTGCGGACATCAAGGCGTCCGTCGGCATCATCTCGCCGGACGGCCGTGACGCGATGCTGGAGCACGCCGAGCAGTTCAAGGCGGTGGGCATTCCTTTCGTGTTCGATCCGGGACAGGCGATGCCGATGTTCAACGGCGAAGAGCTGCGCCACTTCATCGAACTCGCCGACTGGGTGACGGTGAACGACTACGAAGGCAAGATGCTGTGCGAGCGCACGGGCTGGACCGAAGCCGAGATCTCGCGCAAGGTGCGCGGCCTGGTGGTGACGCTGGGCGGCGAGGGCTGTGAAGTCTGGGAAAACGGCGAGAAGCAACTGATTGCTCCCGTCACGGCCAAGGAAGTGGTCGACCCCACCGGTTGCGGCGATGCATGGCGCGGTGCGCTGCTCGTGGGTCTGGAGCGCGGCTGGACGCTGGCGCAATGTGCGGAAATCGGCAATCGCGTCGGCGCACTCAAGATCGCGCAGCGCGGTCCTCAGAATTACACACTGGACTTCACGCTGCCCGCCTGAGCCAGGCAGTAGTCAGTCCTTCTACCAGACAAGGCACCTGTAAACACCCCGTTTCCAGGTGACCCTTTCCACACAGAAGCCGCGCCGCAATGCATGATTTGCGGGGCGGCTTTTTTTCGTCTGCGCGGACGCGATGCGCTGCAGCGGGTCTTCGGGGTCGGTCTCTATATACTGCAGATCAGTGCGCATTCAAATCGAATATTGAATGTCGATAGTTAACTGTGCACGGGTATCCCAGCTGAACTGCATTCCACAGTAGAAGGCGTAGAACACATGCAATGGATCTTGATGGTGGTGGGAGGACTGCTGGGGCTGATGGTCGACGAGTCGCTCAGTGGCG
Source organism: uncultured Comamonadaceae bacterium (assembly GCA_937862875.1). Lineage (GTDB taxonomy): Bacteria > Pseudomonadota > Gammaproteobacteria > Burkholderiales > Burkholderiaceae_C > Diaphorobacter_A. The sequence continues at coordinate 232 of CALMCS010000638.1, read as the reverse complement.
GCTTGATCGGCGCGCTCCTCGGCATCGTCATCGGCCAGGCGATGGCGCTGCGGGGGATGAAAACGCAAATCAAGCAACTGGGCGCCGCGATCGATGAGCGGACCCGGCGTGCGAGTGCGTCGCTCGATGTGCTCCACAAGCGACTGTTGAAGGTGGAGGACGGCACGGTCCGGGCCGCCGCGCCAGCCGCAGGCACCGCAGAGCTTGCCCCCGACGAGACCTTTGCAGCGAC
>CALMCS010000637.1 GCA_937862875.1 uncultured Comamonadaceae bacterium | reverse complement strand
TACTTTTTGGCGCAGCAAAAAGTGATTGCCCAAGTCGGGGGCAGTCCCGACACCCGCCCTGAAACCCAGAGCAAGCGCCAAAAAGAAAAAAGATCACCCCCGAGCCAACAACCGCCCCACAGCAGCCTTGATCTTGAAAACATCAATCCGAGACTCAGCTTCAAGCGAACTGGCAAACCCCACAGGAATCCGAGGCGCCCCCAACCGAGCCACCCGAGCAGAAGTCAACTCAGCCACAGTAGCCACAATCTCAGCCCCAAACCCAGAGGCCTGAACAGCTTCATGCACCACGAGCACGCGAGAGGTAGCAGAAGCACTGGCAAGAACAGCCTCCCGATCCCAAGGCCAGATAGTCCGCAAATCCAGAACCTCCACATGCACCCCATCGTGAGCAGCCAACTCACGAGCCGCCTCCACACACGCATGCACCTGCTTGGACCAGGAAACAATGGTCACATCGTTGTTCTGAGTGGAAGACCCAGAAAAAGCCACCCGAGCCCGGCCGAGCTCAACGGCCTCATGCACCACCTCCCCGGACATCCCCCACAACTCCTTGTGCTCCATATAGACCACAGGATCGCCACAGTTCAGCGCGGAACGCAATAAACCATAGTTGTCGGCAGGCGTAGAAGGCGCAACCACGACGAGCCCGGGCACATGCGCAAACCAGGACTCAAAAGACTGCGAGTGCTGAGCCGCAGAAGCCGTCCAAATCCCAATGGGCAAACGCGCCACCAGCGGCACACGCCCCTGACCCCCAAACATATAACGGTTCTTGGCCGCCTGATTCACCAGCTCATCGATGGCGCACAAGGCAAAGTCGGCCACCCGCATCTCGACCACGGGACGCAGCCCAGCCAGCGCCATGCCAACGCCCGCGCCCATGATGGTCGACTCGGAAATCGGCGTATCGATCACACGCTCTTCACCAAAGAGGTCCACCAGATTGCGGCCATCCGCACTCCGGTACTGACCGAACACACCGCCACGTCCCAGATCCTCGCCCATGGCGACAACACACGGATCCGCACGCATTGCCTCTTCCAGCGCCGCGGCGGCAGCCTGTGCATAAGTCAGCGTGGAAACAACTTGAGGCTCAGCATGCATGGTATTTTTTGTCGTTGTATTTGCAGTCATAGTTGCAAAGTCAGTCATGACCACATCCCTTCGCCAGTCGTCACAATGTCGGTGTAAGCAGCCTCGGTCGGCGGCAAAGGTGCCGCAGAAGCAGCCGCCACGGCCGCGTCGATCTCCGCTTTCGCTTCGGCCTCGACACGCGCGGCCTGTTCGCCCAAACCTTGCTGCTCGAGCAAGGCACGCGCCCGAGGAATCGGATCGAGCTTGAGCGCGTTCGCGACTTCCACTGGATCACGGTAGGTGGCTGGATCCACGGACACATGGCCCTTGTGGCGATACGTGATCGCATGCAGCAACTGGGGGCCTGAGCCCGCACGGATCTGCGCAATCAAACGCGCCGCAGCATCGCTGACGGCTTGCACATCGTTGCCATCCACGCGGGTGGCAGCGATGTTCAGCGACTCGGCACGTGCGCTCGCGGCATTGCTGCCGGCGGTCATCGGTGCGGATTTGGTGGTCGCGGAAATCTGGTTGTCTTCGCAGACAAACAAAACAGGCAGCTTGAAGACCTGTGCCCAATTCAGGGCCTCAAGGAACGGACCGCGATTGATCGCTCCGTCGCCGAAAAAGCTCACGGCGATCGCATCGACCTTGCGCAACTTGAGCGCATGGGCCGCGCCCACCGCAATCGGCAATCCAGCCGTCACCACGCCATTGGCGCCCAGCATGCCCACGGAAAAATCCGCGATGTGCATGGAGCCGCCCTTGCCGCTGTTGTAGCCCGTCGCGCGGCCAAACAGCTCGCACATCATCTTGGTACTGTCCGCGCCCTTGGCCAACGTGTGGCCGTGACCGCGGTGCGTGGAGGTGAGCAGGTCCTGCGGCGTCAGGTGCGCGCAGACACCGGCCGCCACGCCTTCCTGTCCGGTGGACAGATGCAGGGGGCCCTTCACGCGGACCTCGCTGGCCTTGCCGGTGGCGGCACCGCCCCAGCTCACGCCACCCTGGCTGGCCGTTTCGGCCGCATCTTCGAATGCGCGGATGCGCACCATGGTTCGAAAAAGAGAAAGCAAATCTGTCATGACTCGATCGGAAAAAGACTGGTCAGGCACTGATGAGCCCAACCAGCGCGCAGCCTCACTTCATTGATTGATTGACTCATTCATTCAGTGAGGGCTGCGCGAGGATGCACTCAGGAAGGATGACGACAAAGGTCGATCCATTCCTGCGGTCGCGTGAAGACGCTGCTTATTGCTTTGGACGAGCAGCCACGGCCTTCTCGGCCATTTCCACCAGGTTCACGCCCACGGTGGGCTTCCACTTTTCATACACGGGACGCGTCACCTTCACGAACGCTTCGCGCTGCTCGGGGGTGAGTTGCGTGACCGTCACGCCCATGCCGGCGATGTCTTTCAGCAGCGGCTTGCCTGGCTCGACCAGACCCTTGCGGGCGATGACGATTTCCTGCTTGCCGGCATCGACGGCGGCTTGGCGCACGATGTCCTGATCGGCCTTGCTCCACGTCGCCCAGATGTCCTTGTTGACCACGAACACCAGCGGATCGGCCATGTAGCCCCAGGTCGTCACGAACTTCTGGCCCACGGTCTGCAGCTTCAGAATCGTGAACATGAAGAGTGGATTTTCCTGGCCGTCGACCGCGCCGCTCGAGAGGGCGGGCTGTGCATCGGCCCAGCTCATCTGCGTGGGGTTGGCACCCATGGCGGAGAACATGTCCGTGAAGATCGGCGAGCCGACGACACGAATCTTCATGCCCTTCAGGTCTTCCGGCTTGCTGATCGCGTGCTTGGAGTTGGTCAGTTCGCGGTAGCCGTTCTCACCCCAGGCCAGTGGCATCACGCCCGATTTTTCGAGGGTCTTGAAGACTTCCTTGCCGACGTCGCCTTGTGTCAGCGCGTCCACGGCCGCGTAGTCGGGCATCAGGAAGGGCATCGAGAACAGGTTGAGCGACTTCACCTGGGGCGACCAGTTGATGGTCGAGCCCACGGCCATGTCGATCACGCCCTGGCGCAGCGCGCTGAATTCGCGCGTCTGGTCGCCTTGAATCAGCGACACGCCGGGGTACAGCTTGATGTTGATGCGGCCCTTGGTACGTTCCTTCACCAGATCAGCCCAGATTTGACCAGCCATGCCCCAGGGCGATGGAGGGCCAAGCACCAGCGACATGCGGTATTCGCTCTTGTAGGTTTGCTGGGCCAGCGCCACGGAAGGGGCGAGAGCCAGCGCGGCGGCGGCGGTTGCAGTAGCGGTGAGGAAGGTGCGAAGTTTCATTGGTGTCTCCATCCAGGGTTGAAATTTTTTTGAGGTCAGCGGGCGGAATGGTTTGATGGCTCAGGCGATCAAACCATCCCTTGGTCAATCAATAGCCCAGATAACGCGGCAGCCACAGCGCCAGTTGCGGGAACGCGATCACGGCAATCATCACGACGAACATGGCCAGCAGCATCGGGCCCACCCAGCGCACGGTCGATTCCATGCGCACGTTGGCGATGCGGCAGGACACCATCAGGTTCACGGCCAGCGGCGGGGTGAATTGGCCCAGCGCCACCTTGAGCGTGAGGATCACGCCGAACCAGACAGGATCCCACTGGTAGTGGTTCATCACGGGCAGCAGCAGCGGCACGAAGATCAGGAAGATCGACACGCCGTCGAGGAACATGCCGACGGTGATCAACAACAGGATCAGCAGCGCCATCACGCCCCATTCGCCGAGACCGGAGTGCACGATGGCGTTGGCCACCGGATCGATCACGCCGAGCGTGGACAGCGAGAACGCGAAGATGCCGGCCAGCGAGACCACCAGCAGAATCACGGCCGACAGTTCGCCCGCCTCGCGCAGGATCACGAACAGGTCGCGCACCTTGATCGTGCGGTAGATCACCATGCCCACGAACAGGCCGTAGAACACCGCGACCACAGCCGCTTCGGTGGGGGTGAACCAGCCGGCACGCATGCCGCCCAGAATCACCACCGGTGCGGCCAGACCCCACGAGGCTTCGCGCAGGCTCTTCCAGAATGGAGGACGGGTCATCGACGATTCGAGTGCGCCCATCTTGTGCTTGCGTGCCATCCAGACGGCGGGAATGATCAGCGCAAAGCCGGCCAGAATGCCGGGAATCATGCCGGCAGCAAACAGCGCCGGCACCGAAGCGCCGGGCACCAGCACCGAGTAGATGATGAACGCGACCGACGGTGGAATCAAAATGTCGGTGGCCGCAGCCGCGCCGACCACGCTGGCCGAGAAGCTGTTGGGGTAGCCCGCGCGGCTCATTGCCGCGATCATCACGCCACCCACGGCGGCGGCATTGGCCGGGCCGGAGCCCGAGATGCCGCCCAGAAACATCGCCACGGCAATCGCCACCAGCGGCAGCATGCCGGGGCCGCGCCCGACGATCGCGACCGCGAAATTCACCAATCGCAGCGCAACGCCCGAGCGGTCAAAGATCGAGCCGACGAGCACGAACATGGGGATCGCCAGCAACGGGTATTTGCCCAGGCCCGCATAGAAATTCTGCGGCACCGCGAGCAGGCCAAACCATTGGGTGTCCTGATTGGCCAGCGAAATGGCGGCCACACCGGCCAGCCCAAGGGCCGCACCAATCGGCACGCCCACCATCATCAAAACGATGAACGCAACAAACAGCAGAGTGGCAATCATGGTTGCTTGTCTCCGGTAGCTGCGGGGTAGTCGACCTTGGTGTTATCGACCAGATACTCGGCGTCCGACTGGCGCGTGCGGCGCACGAACAGGCCGATGGCACGGCAGGCGATCACGGCCGACAGAATCGGCAACCAGATCGTGTACCACCACTGCGGCACGCCAATGCCGGGCGAGGTTTCCTCGTACCGGAAATCGTCATACAGCGTGCGGATGCTCAACACGGCAATGATCGCGAACAGCAGGGCCACCAGCAGCGCGCCGAGCTGCGCGAGCTTGCGGCGGCGGTTGGCCGAGCCGCTCTCCGAGAAGAACTCGATGCGGATGTGGCGGTCGCGCGCGACCGCCGCCGAGCCCGCGACCAGCGCGAGCACGATCATCAGGAAGACCGATATTTCTTCGGTCCACGCGAACGAGGAGTTGGTGAAGTAACGCACGATCACGTTGGCAAAGGTGATCAAGGCCAGCAAGGCCATGACGATCACGGTAAGCCAGTCTTCGATGCGCAGGGAGCGGGGTTCGCTGTCGGCAAAGGCCGAGGTTTCCGAGTCGGGTTTTTGGTCCGCTTCGGCAGGAGGTTTGGATGACATCTGAGAAAAGACAGGGAGCGGAAATACAAAAAACGGGGGATGCCAACGCCAAGCCTTGCGATGTGGTCCATCTGGGGCCGCGTCATGCGCGCGAGTGCAGGCCATTTTGCCCCCTAAGGCAACGAGGGAATGAGCGGGGTTTCCCGAGATGGAGTGAAAAATTTGCTGCATTGCAGCAACGAAGATTTCACTATTGACGCATCTCGAACACCTTGAGTGTTTGCCGGGCGCGGATAATGCGCGCCATGGAAACCAAGTGGCTTGAGGACTTTGTCAGCCTCGCAGAAACCCGCAGCTTCAGCCGGTCGGCGCAATTGCGCCATGTGACTCAACCCGCTTTTTCACGGCGCATTCAGGCGCTGGAGGCGTGGGCGGGCACCGATCTGGTGGATCGCAGCTCATACCCCACGCGCTTGACCAGCGCGGGGAAAACGCTGTACGACCAAGCGCTGGAGATGCTGCAGGCGCTGCAGAACACCCGCGCCATGTTGCGTGCGCACACCACCACCGGCAAGGACATGATCGTCTTTGCGGTGCCGCACACGCTCGCGTTCACCTTCTTTCCCGCATGGCTGACCACGCTGCGCACCGAGTTCGGGCCGCTGAAGACGCGGCTCTTGGCCCTGAATGTGCACGACGCGGTCATGCGACTGGTCGAAGGTGGTTGCGACTTGTTGATCGCCTACTTCCATCCATCCCAGCCGATTCAGCTCGATGCGCAGCGCTACGAGATGGTGAGCCTGGGCCAGGAATTTCTGTCGCCCTACTGCAAGCCCGACGCCGACGGCAAACCGCTGTACTGCCTGCCGGGAAAGCCGGGCCAGCCCTTGCCCTACCTTGGCTACGCCCCCGGCGCGTACCTGAGCCGCGTGACGGATCTGATCCTCAAGGAAGCCGCGACCACGATTCACCTCGATCGCGTCTACGAAACGGACATGGCCGAGGGCCTCAAAGCCATGGCCCTCGAAGGCCATGGCGTCGCGTTTCTTCCCCGCAGCGCGGTCAAGAAGGAACTGCGCGCGGGCAAGTTGGTGAGCGCAGCGCCTGTCGACGCCGCTCATCTGCATGTGGCGATGGAAGTCCGGGCGTACCGGGAAAAGCCCAGTTCCAAGGAAGTCGGGAACACGCTCGCCCAGGCGTTCTGGACCTATCTGCAATCTCAGACCGACGCCGCCACTGTGGATGACTGAATGGGCACGGCGGAATGTGGTCATTCATGTTTTGATTGCATAGTTCTCTGCAGCAATTAGCATTGGCGTTCATTGAACCTCATCGATACATTCGCTGAAAAATAATGACGCCGATCTCAAAAAGATCGCGTGTCTCCACAGGGCACTTGCTGGTTCAAGCAATGCGAGCATTACCTTTTGCTCGCCGCGCAGGCACTGCCCCGTACTCTTACAACCAAGGAGCAACGTCTTGACGAGAAAATTTCTCTGGAGCGCTTTCGCGTGTCTGGGCGCATTTGCGCTGCCCGTCGCCGCGCAGGCCCAAGGCGTGCTCGATCGGGTGGCCAAAGGCGAGCCCCTGGTCATTGCTCATCGCGAAGCTTCCATCCCGTTTTCCTACGTCAACAGCGGCAAGCCCGTCGGTTATGCACTGGATCTGTGCCTGCGAATCGCCGAACAGGTGCGCAAACAGACGGGTGCCAAAGAGATGCCCGTCAAGTTCCTGCTGGTGACGCCGGCCAATCGCGTCGAGATGGTCAAGTCCGGCAAGGCGGATCTGGAGTGCGGCTCGACCACCAACAACGCGGCGCGTCGCAAGGACGTGGATTTCACCTACGCCCACTTCATCACCGGCGCTCGGGCGCTGGTGTCCGCCAACAGCAAGTTCGAGCGGATCGAAGACCTCGAGAAGAAAAAAGTGGCTTCGACCAAGGGCACGACCCCGTTGGCAGCGCTCGAGCAATTGAATCGGGCACGTTACTTGCAAATGGATATCGTCATTGCGCCTGATCATGACGCCGCGTTTGCGATGCTGCAAAAGGGCGAGGTCGATGCATTTGTCATGGATGATGTACTGCTGGCGGGCCTTGCGGCCAACACCAAAGATCCCAAGGCGTACAAGATCGTGGGCCGTTTCTTGACCACGGAGCCTCTGGCGATCATGCTTCCCAAGGACGATCCTGCGTTCAAGAAATTGGTGGATGTGGAGATGCGCCGCTTGATTTCCACTGGAGAAATCAACGTCATGTACAACAAATGGTTCTCGCAACCGATTCCGCCGACAGGGAATTCCCTGAATTTGCCCGTCAGTTTTTTGTTGAAAGACTTCTGGAAATACCCTACAGATCAGCTGCCCGGTTGATGGTGCAATTCCAGAACGTCATCCATTTTTTTTGACATACCTTTTGCGAGTTGAAGAATTGAAGGAGCAGACGCTAACGAATGAATCGTTGACATCTGTGAGCCCTTGAATTCACTACACTTGTTTTTTTCGCTTCACATGCAAGGAGATTCTATGAAGAAGCATCTGCTGGTCGCCGCCATTTCTGTATTGGCCGCTGGAACCGTGTTCGCTCAAGCGAATGACACATTGGCAAAGATCAAGTCTTCGGGCGCCGTAACGTTCGGCGTGCGTGAGTCTTCCGGCCTGGGCTACACGCTGGGCAATGGCAAGTACGTTGGTTTTCACACCGAAATGGGTGAAAACGTCCTGAAGGACATCCAGAAGCAACTGGGTCTGGCCAAGATGGAAATCAAGTACCAGCCAGTGACGTCGCAAAACCGTATTCCATTGGTGCAGAACGGCACCGTGGACATCGAGTGCGGCTCGACCACCAACAACCTGGGTCGCCAGAAGGACGCAGCGTTCGCCTACACCACCTACGTGGAAGAAGTGCGCATTGCGGTCAAGGCCAACTCCGGCATCACCGGCATCAAGGACCTGAACGGCAAGACTCTGGTGACCACCACCGGCACCACTTCCGTGCAGACTCTACGCAAGAACAAGAAGGCGGATGGCCTGTCGTTCAAGGAAGTCATGGGCAAGGACCATGCTGACTCGTTCCTGATGCTGGAAACCGGCCGTGCCGACGCCTTCATCATGGACGGCTCGATCCTGGCCGCCAACATCTCCAAGTCCAAGGCTCCCAATGACTACAAGGTCGTTGGTGAAGTGCTGTCGGTGGAGCCGATCGCCTGCATGCTGCGCAAGGACGACCCCGCCTTCAAGAAGGCTGTGGACGAATCCATCGCGCGTCAAATCAAGGACGGCTCGCTGGCCAAGCTGTATGACAAGTGGTTCATGCAAGCCATCCCACCAAACAACGTGAAGATCGGCCTGCCACTGTCTGCTGCTACCAAGGCTGCGTGGGATGCTCCTAACGACAAGCCCATGGAAGAGTACAAGCTGCCTGAATAATATTCAGGTATAGGTCGCGCCCCTTCGGCCCATGTTGAAGGGGCGTTTTTTGTTGCAGGATGAGGGTGAGCAATCACTCATGATGATTTTTTGTGATCTGAACATGCATTCATACATCTATTCATCTATTTGTCATTCCTGCTTCCCCACCAAGAATAAAGAGGTGCTCGTATGAGTTGGGATTGGCAGGTGTTCTGTCAAGACACCATTACCCAAGAGGTCGGGCAAAGTTGTTTTGGAAAAAACGGCGATATCACCTATCTGGACTGGATGCTTTCAGCCTGGGGATGGACGGTGTCGGTGTCACTTTTATCGCTGGTGATTGCGCTGGTTCTCGGCTCCCTCATCGGCACGTTGCGCACCCTGCCGGACAGGCCGTGGATTGTGCGACTGGGCAACGCGTGGGTGGAATTGTTCCGCAATATTCCGCTGCTGGTGCAGGTGTTCCTCTGGTATCACGTGATACCGGCGATCTTCCCGGCACTCAAGCGCGTGGACGGGTTCGTTCTGGTGGTGTTCGCCATCGGTCTGTTCACCTCGGCGCGTATCGCCGAACAGGTGCGCTCCGGCATTCAAGCCTTGCCGCGTGGCCAGCGTTATGCCGGCATGGCGATGGGCTTCACCACGTTCCAGACTTACCGTTACGTGCTGCTGCCGATGGCGTTTCGCATCATCATCCCGCCGCTCACGAGCGAGACGATGAACGTGTTCAAGAATTCTTCGGTGGCGTTCGCCGTTTCGGTGGCCGAACTCACGATGTTTGCGATGCAGGCTCAGGAAGAAACCGCGCGCGGCGTCGAGGTCTACCTCGCGGTGACTGCGCTGTACGTGATCTCTGCATTCATCGTCAATCGCATCATGACGTTCATTGAAAAACGCTCGCGCGTACCCGGCATGATCGCCGCCAGCGGTGGAGGCCATTGAGATGCATTTAGAACTCGACTGGTCCTTCTTTACCTGGGAACTTTTCAGCAACTATGTCTGGAAGGGCCTCAAATACAGCGTGATGCTGACCGTCATCGCGACGATTGGCGGTATTTTCTTCGGCACCTTGCTCGCGTTGATGCGCCTGTCAGGCAAGAAGTGGCTGGATCTTCCCGCCACCATCTATGTCAACGGCATGCGCTCGATTCCGCTGGTGATGATGATCCTGTGGTTCTTCCTGCTGATGCCGATGCTCATCGGAAAACCCATCGGCGCGGAGACCTCGGCGGTCATTACCTTTGTCGCGTTTGAAGCCGCTTATTTCAGCGAAATCATGCGCGCGGGTATTCAGTCCATTCCGCGTGGCCAGGTATTCGCCGGTCAGGCGCTGGGCATGACCTACGGACAGAACATGCGTCTGGTCGTCTTGCCGCAAGCGTTCCGCAACATGCTGCCCGTGCTGCTCACGCAGACCATCATCCTGTTCCAGGATACTTCGTTGGTCTACGCGATCGGTGCTTATGACATGCTCAAGGGCTTTGATATCGCGGGCAAGAATTTTGGACGCCCGGTGGAGTCCTATCTGGCTGCAGCCGTGACTTACTTTGTGCTTTGCTACGCGCTCTCGTGGTTCGTCAAGCGTCTGCACAAGAAGATCGCGATCATCCGCTAGACAAGACTGCTCCCATCTGAGGAATTGCAATGATTGAACTCAAAAATGTTTCCAAGTGGTACGGCAGCTATCAAGTGCTGACCGATTGCTCCACCAACATCCAGAAGGGCGAAGTGGTCGTGGTGTGCGGCCCTTCGGGCTCGGGCAAGTCCACGCTGATCAAGACGATCAACGCGCTGGAGCCCTTCCAGAAAGGTCAAATCTTCGTGGACGGCGTGGCCGTGCACGATCCCAAGACCGATCTGCCCAAGCTGCGCAGCCGCGTCGGCATGGTGTTTCAGCACTTCGAGCTGTTCCCGCATCTGTCGGTGACCGAGAACCTGACCATCGCACAGATGAAGGTGCTGGGTCGCAACGCCACCGATGCCAAGGCGCGTGGTTTGAAGATGCTGGAACGGGTCGGATTGACGGCGCACAAGGACAAGTTCCCTGGGCAGCTGTCCGGTGGTCAGCAACAGCGTGTGGCGATTGCCCGTGCGCTGTCGATGGACCCTATCGTGATGCTGTTTGACGAGCCTACTTCGGCGCTGGATCCCGAAATGGTCGGGGAAGTGCTGGATGTGATGATTGGTCTGGCCAATGAAGGCATGACCATGATGTGCGTGACCCATGAAATGGGGTTTGCTCGCAAGGTCAGCAACCGGGTGATCTTCATGGATGTGGGCGGGAAGATCCTCGAGGATTGTTCGCGCGATGATTTCTTTGGAAATCCGGATGCTCGTCAGCCTCGGACCAAGGAGTTTCTCAACAAGATCTTGCAGCACTGATCTGTGCTTCTGGTTTTTTGAAAGGGCGTCCTTGGGGCGTCCTTTTTTTTTGTTCTTGCTCTTGGGTTTTTCCCCGGTGTCGGGCTCGCCCTCGACAGGGCGGTAAGCTTTTGCTTGCGCACACAAGGGCATCCAAAATGCGCTTTGAATACCCACGGCGGAACTCCCTTCGCGCCTTTGGCGCTCCGGTCAGACAGC
>CALMCS010000636.1 GCA_937862875.1 uncultured Comamonadaceae bacterium | reverse complement strand
TGGTCCGAGAACTTCACGTCCTTGTAGATGGCCTCGGTGCGTGCCAGTGCCGCCAGTGCCGGTGTGGCCAGGTGGTAGTCCAGTCGCCAACCCACATTGTTCGCATAGGCCTGTCCGCGATTGCTCCACCAGGTGTAGGCGGTGTCGGTGGTTTCGGGCTGAAGTTTGCGGTAAACGTCAACCAGACCGCCGGTTGGATCAGTTGTGTGCAACAACTTTGTCATCCAGTCCCGTTCCTCAGGCAGGAAGCCGCTGTTTTTCTGGTTGCTGCGCCAGTTTTTCAGGTCGATCTGCTGGTGGGCGATGTTGATGTCGCCGCAGAGGATGAATTCGCGGTCGGACTTCATGTTCATGAGCCAGACGTGAAACTCGGCGAGAAAGCGGAATTTGGCCTGCTGGCGCAGGTCGCCCGAGGAGCCGCTCGGGAAGTAGACGCTGATGATCGACAGCTTGCGAGTTGGGGTGTCGAAGCGCGTTTCCACGTAGCGGCCTTCGGCGTCGAACTCGCCGGAGCCGTAGCCGATCACCACGTCGCTGGGTTCCTGGCGGCTATAGACGCCGACGCCGGAATAGCCTTTTTTCTCGGCGAAGTGAAAATGGCCCTTCAAATCGCCAAGGGATTCGAACTTGTCGGCAATATCAGTGGCCTGAGCCTTGATTTCCTGTACGCAAATACAATCCGGGCGACTCTGATCCAGCCACTCGACCACGCCCTTGGAGGCGGCGGATCGGATGCCGTTGAGGTTGAGGCTGGTTAATTTGAACAAGGATGAATTCATGATGGACAAGAACGAGAAGACGGCAGATAAGGACCAGTTGGCGCTGGAATTCGTGCAGTTCGCAGTGGAATCCGGCGTTTTGCGCTTCGGAGAATTCAAAACCAAGGCCGGGCGGATGAGCCCCTATTTTTTCAATGCGGGGCTCTTCGATGACGGCGCAAAGATGGGCCGACTCGCAGAATTCTATGCAAAAGCGCTGGTGGCGAGTGGCATCGAGTTCGACATGGTCTTTGGTCCGGCCTACAAGGGGATTCCTCTGGCGGCTACGGTGGCTGTGGAACTTGCCCGTCACGGACGCAATGTGCCGTTCGCTTACAACCGTAAGGAAGCCAAGGACCACGGCGAAGGCGGCACCCTGGTGGGCGCTCCGCTGAAGGGCCGGGTGCTGATTGTGGATGATGTGATGTCCGCCGGAACCGCCGCGCGCGAATCCATTGCATTGATCACAGCGGCTGGCGCAACGCCTCACGCGATCGCCATTGCGCTCGACCGTCAGGAAAAAGCCACAGAAAACGGTCGTGACGTAGAACATAGCGCAGTGCAATACGTGCGCGGCGAGTTGGGAATGCAGGTCTGTACTATCGCAAAGTTGGCAGACTTATTGCAGTATCTGGAAGTTGGAGATGATGATGGCGGACAGAACATGAGCGCCCATCACGAAAAGGTTCTCGCCTATCGAGAGCGTTACGGCGTTGGTAACCACTGACACCACCACTACGGAAGGGGACGGCTTGAAAGCGGTCGCAGGGCATTTTTTTCAAGGTTTGGTTTTGGGCGGCATGTTGTGCGCAGCGACTCTCAGCGTTGCGCAGACAGCCGTCTACAGCTGTACTGACAAAAATGGCAGACGCCTGACTGCCGACCGTCCCATTCCCGAATGCATTGACCGTGAGCAGCGCATTCTGGACAAAACCGGCACCGAGCGCCGCCGCATCGGCCCCACGTTGACCGAAAACGAGCGGACTGAGCTGGACGCGCAGCGACGCGCCGAGGCCGAGCAGAAAGCCCGTGTCATGGATTTGCGCCGCCGTGACCGCGCATTGATCACCCGCTATCCCGATGAGGCGACACACAACGCGGAGCGGGTCACCGCCTCCGAGGTGTTCAACGATTTGATCGTGATGGCCAACAAGCGCATTGATCAACTGCGTGCCGATCGGGTGAGCATTGCGTCCGAGTTGGAGTTCTATCAGAACGACCCCAAGAAGGCCCCGCCGGGCCTGCGCCGCAGGATTGCCGACAACGAAGAGGATTTGGCCGACCAGCAGCGCTATATCGCGACCCAGCAGGACGAAAAGCGCCGGGTGGCGCAGCGTTTTGACACCGAGTTGGTTCAGCTCAAGGCCCTGTGGGCGGCAGAGCGGGCCGCCAATCCTTCGACCGCCAGCAGCGCAGCGGCGGCGGCTTCATCGGTATCCACCCCAACCCCGCCAAAGCGCTGAGCGGTCGTTAAGCGGTCGTTGCAGGGCCGCTGGTGCGGCCCTGAAGAGGCGATGCCCGCCTCAGGCGAGCTGAGTCTGGGCCTTGAGCGCCTCGGAAGAGGCGGGTGCCAGCATCTGAGCAATGCTTTGGGCATTCACTGCCTTGCTGAACAGATGACCTTGGCCGATCTTGAAACCTGCAGCCGCCAGCATCTGGCATTGCTCGGGCGTTTCAATGCCTTCCGCCACCAGCTCGAGCGACAGAGCGGGGCCAATCTGACCAATCGCATTGACCACGGCGGTGATCGCCGGGTCGCGCCCGAAGTTGCCGACCATGTTGGAATCGATCTTGAGGCAATCGACCGGGAAATCGCGCAGTCGGGTCAGCGAGGAATGGCCGGTGCCGAAATCGTCGAGCGCCACGCGAATGCCTGCCTTGCGCAGAATGTGCAGTGCGCGGATGACCAACAGCGAGCCGCGCTCGTCCAGCGTCTGCTCGGTCACTTCCAGCTCGATGCGGGAGGGTGCAATACCGGCTTTTTCCAGTTGGCGCAGCAGCCGTTCGGCGTAGTTGTCGCGCATGAACTCGACCGGTGCGGCATTGATCGACACTGGCACCAAAGCCAATCCGGCCCGCGTCCAGTTGTCAATATCGGCAAACACCCGGGCGCGCAACGCCTCGGCAAGGCGGGTGGCCAGATCGTAGTTGTGGAATGCGGCCTGAACCATGTCGGGTGTTTGCATTCCGTCGTGCTCGGGGTTCTTCGAGCGCAGCAAGGCCTCGAGGCCCACGAGCTTCTGGTCTGACAGGCGAATCTTGGGTTGGTAATACGGCTCGACCGAACCTTCACGCACGATGCGACGCGCGCATTCGAGCTGCGCGGCGGCCTCTTCGAGAGGGCGCATGAGCTCCTGGCTGAAGATGCGCACTCCGCCCTGGCCGCTGATCTTCATGTCGTGCAGCGCAGCGTCCGCATTGCTCATCAGCACCATGGGATCGCGGGCGTCGCGTGGGTAGATGGCGCAGCCCACACTCATGCTGCCGTTGATGCGTTGGCTGGCGTAGTGAATCGGTGGATCGAGTTGCGCCATCACGCGGTGGGCCATCTTGTGCAGCGCGTCATCGTCCTTGATGTCTTGCACGACGACGGCGAACTCGTCACCACCGAGGCGCGCAACGAGTGCCGATTCCGGCAGGCAACCCTGAATGCGCCGCGCCACCACCTGCAGCAAATGATCGCCGGCGGCGTGGCCCAGCGTGTCGTTGAGGTGCTTGAAGTGATCGAGATCGATCATCATCAACAGTGCGCTGCTGCCTTTTTCACGGGCGCGCAGGAGGGCGGTGCGCAGTTGTTCCTTGAAGGCCCGGCGATTGGGCAGCTCGGTCAGCTCGTCGACCTCGCTGGCCTTGCGCAGTCGCTCTTCGGTTTCCTGCTGCAGCGTCACATCGCGCGAGACGCACAGGATGCTGGCGGTCTTGCCGTTGTCGTCGAGGACCGGCGTGAGAATGTTGTCCCAATACTGTGCGGGCTTGCCCGGCACCACGCTCTTGCCGGAAAAGCGTGCATTGCTGCCGCGCAGTGCCTGCCTGAACGCGCGCAGGCCGGCGGCGTGAATCTCGGGCGGCAGCAGCTCGAGCCACTTCATGCCAAAACCGGAATCGGGCGACACGCCCAGCGCCCGGCAGCCCGAGAGGTTCATGTGGGCGAGGGTGCCGTCGGGGCGCAGGATCTTGATGCAATCGACGCTGACGTCGAGCATTTTTTCCTGCATGCCGAAATTGCGCTGGAGTTGCAGGCGCGTGAGCACCCGTTCATGGATGTCGGATGCGGTCAGGTACCAATGGCTGGCGGACGCGTCTTCGTTCTTGTGAAACTGCGCCGACACCAGAAACCAGCGATAGTTGCCGTCGACGTTGCGCAGTCGCAGCTCTTCCTGGAAGTGCGCACCTTGTTCGCAGGAGTCGCGCCACAGGGAGCTGATGCGGTAGGTGTTGTCCGGGTGGACCGCGTCCAGCCAATGGGCGGCGGCAATCCCCGTGAAGGCGTTCCATGCGGCATTGCCCCAGCCCGAATCATCGTGATTGCTCGCGTTCCACACCAGATGCGGCAACGAATCCATCGCCGCTCGCACGAGCTCGGTCGCGCCACTCGGTGCGGGCGTCGCTGACTTCTTGCCAGAGGGGGCGGCCGTTTTGTCCCCGGCGGCTTGCTTGAGTTGTGTTGACTGACCCATGGATAGCTTTCAGTAGCGTGGCAATTGGCGAAATTGCGAACGAGAAAGTGATTGAAGCAACGTCGGTGCGCGCCTCTGGAGCAATTGTCTTTTTCGAATTCTACTATTGGAACTTAGTTTTGATAAATTCAATTAACTCAAAATGAAACAAGCCATTTTGGCTGTGTTCAAATACTCACAAACACGCTCACGATTCCGCTAGGTGAAATATAGGCGACGACCGGGGTGCGCCGAAACTATGGTTTTCCTTTGATGGCCAATGGGGTTGATTCGCCTCAATGTGAGTGCTTGCTGTTGTTGCTATTCGCTCGAATAATTGGGAAAACGCTTGCGTGCCGAAATTCGCACGTATGGGGGTCGACCCACCCGAATGAAAAGAGCCTCCAACCCTGATGGCTGGAGGCTCTTGGCGCTGACGCAAAGTGTTACTTTGTCGGAGCCGCTGCGGTGCTCTCGGCGCCGTAGGTTTTGCTCAGATAGTCGACGATCGCCGGAATATCCGCGTCTGGGAACGGAGCACCAAAGGGCTTCTTCATTTTCTTGACGGTGGCCTCCCAGTAAGTGCGCGGCGAGGTCTTGGGCTGGTACTCCACGTACTGCGCCGAGTGGCACATCAGGCAGTTCTGCAGCGTGAGCGAGTAGCCGGGCATGTCGCTTTGCTTGTAGATGGCGGTTTCGCCCGGCAGGTCGATTTCCAGCGCCTGCGCCGAATGCGCGAGGCTGAACGCGGCTGCCGCGAGTGCTGCCATGCGCGAGAGTCGCGAGAGGCGGGCCAAGGAGGTCAATGGGGTTCGGTTCATCATGATGTTTGCACTCCTTACACCGCGGTGACGCGAACGGTTTCGACCACGTTGCGCATGTAGCCCGCAGGGTTCCACAGCGCCTCGATCGGCTGGCCCTGGCCGGCGCGGTTCACCGCACGCACCTTGAGCTCGTAGTGGCCCTTCTTGGCCGGCTTGAAGGCCGCCTTCCATTCACGGAACGAGTACTTGCTCAGCTCTTCGCCCAGCTTGGCGGTCTGCCAGGTCTTGCCGCCATCGGACGAGACCGAGACCTCGGCAATGCCCTGGCCGCCGTCGAACGCGATGCCGCGCAGCACGATTTCCTTGCCGGCCTTCAGCTTCGCACCGTCCTGCACGCTGGTGATGAACGAGCGCGTGTTGAAGCGGTTGATCGGAACGGTCTTGGTCGGCCCCTTGCCGGCCGGCGTGCACGCGCAGTCGTTGGCGGGAATGCGGTAGGCCGTCGCCATCCAGAAACCGTCGAAGATCTTGTCGAGCACCTGGATGTCATTGACATGCTTGACCCAGTACGTGCCGTAGTAACCCGGCACGATCAGGCGCAGCGGGTAGCCGTTGAGCATCGGCAGGTCCTTGTCGTTCATCGCCCAGGCCAGCATGACTTCGCCGTCCAGTGCGTGATCAATGTTGAGCGCCTTCACAAAGTCCGGGCCGCCGTCGATCGGTGGCTTGTCCATGCCATTGAAGCTGACCTGCACCGCGCCCTTTTGGATGCCGGCCTTTTCCAGCACGCGCTTGAGCGACACACCGGTCCACTTGGCGTTGCCCATGGCACCGTGGCCGAGCTGGCCGCCGTTGGCGCGCGGCTCGAAGAAGCCGCGGCTGTTGCCCGAGCATTGGTGTGCGGCGACCAGACTGATCGGTTCACCCAGCTGCTTGAGCGCGTCGAGCGACAGGTCGAGAGGCGTATCCACCAAGCCGGAGATCTTCAGGCGGAATTCCTCGGCCTTGATGTCGGTGGGAATGCCGCTCCAGTGGTAGCGCACGAAGAACGCATCGTTCGGCGTGATCAGTCCCTCGTTGAACACCTCGAAGGGTGTCTCCAACTGCGGTGGGCGGCTGGTTTGCAGAATCAGCGGGCGCTTTTGCGGGAACGTGACCATTTCGCGTTCGCCATTGGCAAACGGCAGCGTGACGGTCTTGGGGGCGGGCGCATCGGCGGCCAGCGCACGCAGGGAAGAACCGAGCAGCCCGGCTCCGGCGCTTGCCGCGCCAAGGGTTTTCAAAGCGCGGCGTCGGCTCTGATCTTTGGCGCGCGGCTGCGCCAAGGCGAACGGAATGTCCGATGGGTTGGTATTCATCGCGTATCTCCAGAGTTGATAGATTTTGTTTTCGAAGTCTGCGAATAGGAGCTAGGTAACCAGAGCTTCCGCGAGCAAGATAGCATGTGCCGTTGACTATCGGAGTGGCTGGAAACTCAAATTTCAGGTAGCAAAAACTGATCTAATCGATTGATTCCATTAGCGTTTTTCCTTTTTGGAATAACGCTTGTGACGCACCCGCCGCCTTCAGGGGCCGCAGGGCGAAGGGCAGTTGGACAACCGGGTCAACGGAGACGATGACCGACGCACAGAAGGACGCAGGATGGACATTTACGGCCGTGATACTTTGTCGGTGGATGCGCTGTGGGCGCTGTACCAAACCATTCAGGCGCATCCCGACATCTGGCGCGTGGAGAGCTTTCCGGAGGAGGCCACCGCCTGCGACTTCAAGCGGGTGAAGCAGCGAAGCGACTATTTCGGTTTCTCGTATGCAGGCAATACCACCGGGCAGGCCGTTGTGGCGGGGGAGTGGATTGCAGAAATCCGCCTCTTCATTGGCAACGAGCCCAAAGACCTGAGCGAGGCCGCCTTCAAGCGCGATCGCCCGAAGCTCCGCACGTTGGAGGCCGACTACCGAAAGCGCTTCGAGCAGGAATTGGGCGCGCCGCGCCTGACATCCGGCAATCACATCCACGAAGTCAACGGCCTGCGCGTGCGCCTCCTGCCAGGCCAGGCTCCGGCTTGGGTGGTCCTCTCCAGCCTCGAGGTGGTGGCGAAGCTGCCGCAGGACCATTTTGCGAGTCGGTAGAGGAGGTCTACCGCTCTGAACTATTTTTTGGCGGGGCCCACGTGGTCCAGAAGCATTTGGCGCAGCGGAGGCAACACCTCATTGCGCGGATCGGCTCTGGTCGGAACGATGAAGTACATCCGCGGCTGGAGAAACAGCAGCAGGTACTGCTCGTTCTGTGCCCATTGGGTGATGAGCGACCATGTCAAATTGCTGTGTCCCGCCACCGAACTGGCGATCACGCCGCTGCCATCCTCTGCAATCTGCATCGTCTGCTCGCCATGCATGGCCGGATATTTCCGGTAGCTGCGCCGCAGGAGCGGCTCGTGGAGCGCCCTCGGAACCCACCACGGCGCGAGCGCATAGACGACGCCCACGATGGCAAGCCACCAGGTGTGCAGCAGCAGTCCAATGACGGCGAACACCAGGCCCGCCAGCACCAGCGCATAGCGCATGACCCGGCCCCATGTGCCAACGCGTTGGCGATACAGGCGGCTGGCCGCGACGTAGTCGGTCTCGGAGATGGTGTAGTGAAGCACAGGCATGCGAATGATTATGTGGTGTCGCTATGAAACCCGTGGGCCCGTTGAGAATTCACTGCGAAGAAAATTGTGAACGCTCGCAACAACTTAGCGGGGAAATTGTGACGCTTGTCGCATTTGGATACGTTGCCATGTAAACTGGATGAGAAGATTTTCCGTAGCGTCTGATGGCCCAAGGCATGTGCACTTCAGACAGGCAAACGGTATTGGTCCCGCCTTCAACCCTTGGCATGCCGCCCAGACAGACCGCCTCGCATCCATGTCCGTCCCTTTCAGAGTCTCATTGCAGCGTTTTTTCTTCGGTGAGCTCGTCTACACCGAGCACGAGGGTTTGCAGGCGTTTCAGCACCGGTTTCTGATCTCCGTCTCGCTGAGCGCCGTGGTCTTCATGCTCGCGTTGATTGCGATCTATTGGAAAACATCGCGCCACGCCGACTTCTTCCCCTTCGTGGCGACGTCCTGGGCTGTCTGCGCGTTGGCGTACGTGGGCTTATGGCAATGGCTGCGCCTCCATCCGAGACGCCTGCAATTGGGCAGTTTGCTGACCGCCGGCATCTACTGGGTGAACCTGTGCATCCCCGGCTATATGCTGCCCCCAGACCCGCTCCTGCCGATGTGGACGACGCTGTTGATCGTAGGCGTCTTCATGATGGCGGGCCGCACCTGGGGCTGGGTGGCCACGGCGCTGGGGATCGCATCGTCCTACCTCCTGCTTTCGCGCGTGGACCTGACGCCGTTTCCCAACGCGATTCTGACGCTGTGGGCGGCATCGCTCGGCAGCGCCGTACTGGGCCACATCTACGTCGCCCGCTTCAACTATTTCTTCTCGCGCATGGCGTATTACAACGAGCGCCTGCAGTGGCTGTCCACGCGCGACAGCCTGACCGGCACCTTGAATGCCGCGGCCTTCTACGACCAATGCAACGCCCAGTTGGCGCTGTGCCGCCGCCAAGGCCTGCCCTATGCGGTGCTGTTCGTCGATCTGGACCATTTCAAGTTCGTGAACGACAACTACGGCCACGCCGCCGGTGATCGCGTCCTCAAACAGGTGGCCGACATCGTGCAGGGCTGCATGCGCAAATCCGATCTGCTCGGCCGGGTCGGTGGCGAGGAGTTCTCGGTGTTCCTGACCGGCACCACGCTGGAAGAAAGCCAACTCATCGCCGAGAGCATTCGCACTTACATAGAAGGCCAGCAGATGACCTTCAACGGCCGCGCGTTTCAGGTCACCGCCAGCATCGGCCTGGCATGGGCCAGCCGCAGCGATCCGGCGCTTGAGTCGATCCACGACGTGCAACAACTGGCCGACAAGGCCATGTACGAAGCCAAGCGGTCCGGGCGCAACCAGGTGGCGTTGTTCACGCCGGAGACGGGGCAGCGCGGGGCTTGAGACCATCAACGCCGTTGGCGCAGTGGTGTATGCCCTGTCTGTCTCGGAGTGCAGTCAGTAAAAAACCATTAACGCTCATGTGTGACGTAATAATAGAATTATTCGCTCACGAGTGAGCGTTTATTGCAGAGGCATTGACTCTCTCAGGGGGCGCTTCAATAATGAGCAGGCAAGACTCCCGAGTCTTAACCGCTCATATGGAAACCAAAAAGCCATCTAAAAGCTCATACAAGAGCGTTAATCCCGCAGCCCCCGTGTTGCCGACGCCCGTCGTCCGCGCACTGGTCAAGCTCGGTCGCGACCTCTCGCTGGCTCGCCGGCGCAGGCGCTTGACGCAGGCCTCCATGGCCGAGCGCATTCAAACGTCGGTGGCCACGCTGCGTCGACTGGAAAATGGCGATCCACGCATTCCGATCGGCGTGATCGCGCAGGCGTTCTTTGTGCTGGGTGAGCTCAATAAGGTCAGCGAATTGCTGGACACCGCCAATGACGAGATTGGGCTTTCGCTGATGAACGAGCAGGTGCCCAAGCGGGTGCGGATGAAGAATCGCACCTCAGTTTCGGGAGCGCTTTGAATCATGGCGTTGACGCAAACCAACGTGGGTGTCGTGCTGGGGGAGACGGGCAGAACGCTTGGCGAACTCACGCACACCAAAGACGGGCGGCGCGAGCATTCCACGTTTGCTTATGACGCAGCCTGGTTGGGCGACGCTGGCAGCCGGTTTTCGATTTCACCCGATCTGCCCTTGGTGGCGGGACACCAGTTTCGCAAAGCACCGTCCAAAGACGATTCCATCTTTCACTTCGCCTTCGCCGATACCGAGCCCGATGGCTGGGGCTGCCGGGTCATCGCGCGTGATCACGCGAAGCGCCGCAAAGCGGCGCAGGTTGCGGGCCACAAGGTGCCCGTCGCCGAGTTGAGCGAAATGGACTATTTGCTGGGCGTAGATGATGTCAGCCGCGTGGGCGCGCTGCGCCTGCGGGATCCCGAAAGCGGAGACTTTCTGCGCCGCATCGAAGGCAATGGCCGCGGCACACCGCCCTTGCTGGAGCTCGCGCAACTGATGGCGGCATCGCGCGCCGTGGAAATGAACCAGGAAACCGAGGCCGACCTGCGCTATCTGCGCGGCCGGGGTACGTCGCTTGGCGGCATGCGGCCCAAATGCACGGTGGTGGATGACGACGGGCAGTTGGCCATCGGCAAATTTCCCAGCATCCAGGACGACCGCTGCGTGACGCGCGGTGAAGTGCTGGCGCTGCATCTGGCGAAGGCGGCAGGCATGTCGGTGGCCGAATCGCGCGTGGTCATGTCGGACGATATTCCCGTCGCGCTCATCCGCCGATTTGACCGTGACGCCGGTGGACGCATCCCCTATTTGTCTGCGGGATCGATGATTCAAGCCTCCAGACAGGAAGATCATTCCTACGCGGAAATAGCCGACGTCATCATTGCCCATAGCGACGATCCACAGCGCGATCTGGAAGAACTCTGGCGCAGGATGGCGTTCAATCTGCTGATCACCAATGTCGATGATCACGTGCAGAACCACGGCTTTTTGCATGTGAGCAATGGGCTGTGGCGATTGGCTCCGGCCTTCGATATCAATCCGTTTCCGGACAAGGATCCGGAGCTGAAACTTTGGCTCAATGAGTCAGATGGGCCGGTGGACTCGATTGAGGCCGTAGTGCGCGAGGCCGGCTACTTTCGGCTGGATGAAGCCGCCGTGCAACGCGTATTGCGTGAGGTGCTGGCCGCGATTGCGGATTGGAAGAGACTCGCCAGATCAGCCGCCGTGGGCATGTCGAACCGAGAGCTGGATGACTTTGCTCCGGCGTTTGAAAACGAGCAAATGGGTATTGCAAGAAGGCTCTTATCCGTGTGAGTGCGGTAGCGCTCGGTGGAGTGGAAACGGCAGCGACGCGTTGTCTTGAGAGAATGCCAGAGTCACGTGGCCCATTAGCTGCCCCAAAAAGAGCAGCGATGGTGTCATCGAGCTTGATCCGAGCCTCGGCGAAAGCAATGGTTTTTGCGCCATCGGACTTCCGCTTACCCAT
>CALMCS010000635.1 GCA_937862875.1 uncultured Comamonadaceae bacterium | reverse complement strand
CCTCGAAGCAACAGATCCTCGGTCAGTGCCAGCGCCTTTGGCAGACCGCGCAGCACCAGCGTGTCGCCCGCCGCCAGCACGGTCTGGTCCGTCGCGTCCGCGCTGACCGTTCCATTGGCGCGGCGCACCGCCACGAATTGCACCTCGCGCGAGCCCAGCGCCATGGCGTCGACCGCGCGACCGCAGGCTGCGGCACCCGGGGGCAGCGTGAAGGATTTGAGCCGCTCCTGGTCCAGCTCGGCCGGCGTGTCGTCGTCCGCGCCGTGGAAATAGTCGCGCAGCAACTGGTAGCGCGCCTCGCGCTGCTCGCGCACCAAACGAATCACGCGGCGCATGGGCACGCCCACCAATGCCAAGGCATGGCTGGCCAGCATGAGCGAGCCCTCGATCGCTTCCGGCACCACCTCGCTCGCGCCCGCCTGCTGCAGCTTGTCGAGATTGGCGTCGTCCACGGTGCGCACGATGACGGGCACGTTGGGCGCATGCTTGCGGATGTTGGCCAGCGTCTTGAGCGAGGCATGCGTGTCCAGATGCGTGACCACCACCGCGCTTGCGCGCGCCAGCCCCGCGGCCATCAAGGCCTGCAGGCGCGTGGCATCACCGTAGACCACCGATTCGCCACCCGCGGCGGCCTGGCGCACGCGGTCGGGGTCGAGGTCGAGTGCCAGATAGGGAATCTGCTCCAGCGTCAGCAGGCGCGCCAGATTCTGCCCCGAGCGGCCGTAGCCGCAGATCAGCACGTGGTGGTCGGTGTTGATGGACTGGCGCGCGATCTGCGTCATCTGCAGCGATTGCTGCAACCAGTCGCTGGCTGCCAAGCGCATGACGATGCGGTTGCTGTACTGAATCAGCAGCGGCGTGAACAGCATCGACACCACCATCGCCGCGAGAATCGGATTCATCAGCGCCGGTTGCACCAGCCCCTGCGCGGAGCTGAGCGACAGCAGCACAAAGCCAAACTCGCCGGCCTGCGCCAGATAGATTCCGGTGCGCAGCGACACGCCGGCCGGTGAATTCATGTAGCGGGCGATCGAAAAGATCACCACGGCCTTGACCAGCATCGGCACGATCAGCAGCAGCAACACCAGGGCCCAGCGCTCGAGCAGGATGTGCCAGTCGAGCTGCATGCCGATGGTGATGAAGAACAATCCCAGCAGCACGTCGTGGAACGGACGGATGTCGGTCTCCACCTGATGGCGGTATTCGGTTTCGGACACCAGCACGCCGGCGATGAACGCGCCCAGCGCCAGTGACAGCCCGGCTTTTTCGGTGAGCCACGCGAGGCCGAGGGTGAACAGCAGCAGGTTGAGCATGAACAGCTCTTCGCTGTGGCGGCGTGCCACCAGCGTGAACCACCAGCGCATCACGCGTTGGCCGCCGGTCAGCAAGATGGTGATCAGCGCCACGGCCTTGAGCATTTCGAGCGGCAGCGCCCAGATCAGCTTGTCGGGGTCGGTGCCGAGGGCGGGAATCAGAATCAGCAGCGGCACCACGGCCAGATCCTGGAACAGCAGGATGCCCATGACGCGGCGCCCGTGCTCGGTCTCGAGCTCCGCGCGCTCGACCATCATCTTCACGACGATCGCCGTGCTGCTCATCACAAAGGTGCCGGACAGCGCCACGGCGGTCTGCCAGCTCATGTCCCAGACGCGGCCGACAAAGCGCGACAACAGCATCATGCCGATGAACGACAGCAGCATGCACAGCACCACCTGCGCCAGCCCCAGCCCAAACACGAATTTGCGCATCGCCCGCAATTTGGGCAGACTGAAGTCGAGGCCGATGGCGAACATCAGAAATACCACACCGAATTCGCCGAGATGGCGCACCCCCTCGGAATTGCTGGCCAGTGCGAGCGCGTGAGGCCCGATCAGCACCCCCGCCGCCAGGTAGCCCAGCATCGGCGGCTGCTTGAGCGTGCGGCAGACAACCACGGCCAGCACAGCGGCAAGCAAATAGAGCAGAGTAAGGGCCAGTGAGGACATGAGTGATGCTAAACGAGCCAAAGGCTGTAGCGCCCTATAAAATTCCCGAATGTCTACCTCTTTACCAACTTCCTCCCGATCGTTTGATGCGGCCCGCGCCCTGCAACTGGCACGGGAAGCGCTCCGAGACGAGGCTCAGGCACTCGTAGCCGTCTCCGACCGCGTGGGAGAGTCGTTTGCCGACGCCATCGCGCGCATTCTTGCCACCCCTGGTCGCGTTGTGGTCATGGGCATGGGCAAGAGTGGCCACGTGGGTCGCAAGATCGCCGCCACACTGGCATCCACCGGAACGCCCGCCTTTTTCGTGCACCCCGCCGAAGCCAGCCACGGCGACCTCGGAATGGTCACCCAGGGTGACCTGGTGCTCGGCATCTCCAACAGCGGCGAAGCCAACGAGCTCACCGTGCTGCTGCCGGTGCTCAAGCGCCAGGGCGTGCCCCTGATTGCCATGACCGGCGGTCTCGACTCCTCGCTCGCCAAATACGCCGACGTGGTGCTGGACAGCGGCGTCGAACGCGAGGCCTGCCCGCTCAATCTGGCCCCCACCACCAGCACCACCGCGCAGATGGCGCTGGGTGATGCGCTGGCCGTGGCGCTGCTGGATGCGCGCGGTTTTCGCGCCGAAGATTTCGCCCGCTCGCATCCCGGCGGCGCGCTGGGTCGCAAGCTGCTGACGCTGGTGCGCGACGTGATGCGCAAGGGCGACGAGCTGCCGCGCGTGCCGGCCGATGCCTCGTTCAGCGCCTTGATGCGCGAGATGAGCGCCAAGTCGCTGGGCGCATCCACGGTGGTGGATGCCGAGGGTCATCTGCTGGGCATCTTCACCGACGGCGATCTGCGCCGCCGCATCGAATCCGGTGCCGAACTGCTCAAGGCCAAGGCCAGCGAGGTCATGCACACCACACCGCGTACCATTCGCCCAGAGGCGCTGGCAGCCGACGCCGCCGCGCTCATGGAGGAGCACTCCATCACCAGCGTGCTGGTCACGGACGAACAAGGCACACTGCTGGGCATGGTCCACATTGGCGATCTGATGCGCGCAAAGGTCATTTGATGAACAACTCCCCCGCTGCAGCCGCGGCGCTGCAACCTGCGCTGCAGATTGCCCCCGAATTGCTGCTGCGCGCGCAGCCCGTGCGCGTTGCCTTTTTTGATGTCGACGGCGTGCTCACCGACGGCGGTCTGTATTTCTCCGAAACCGGCGAAATGCTCAAGCGCTTCAACACGCTCGACGGCCACGGCCTGAAGCTGCTGCAGCGCGCCGGCATCACCCCCGCCGTGGTGACCGGCCGCGACTCCCCCGCCCTGCGCTTGCGCTTGAAGGCGCTGGGCGTGGTGCACGCGCGTTTTGGCACCGAAGACAAG
This sequence comes from uncultured Comamonadaceae bacterium, assembly GCA_937862875.1. GTDB lineage: Bacteria > Pseudomonadota > Gammaproteobacteria > Burkholderiales > Burkholderiaceae_C > Diaphorobacter_A. The sequence goes on along the minus strand of CALMCS010000635.1, from coordinate 7,161 downwards.
CGCCCTGCCGCCGAAGCCATCCTGGCCGAGCTGGGCCTCGACTGGAGCCAGGCCGCGGCCATGGGTGACGACTGGCCCGACCTGCCGATGCTGCGCCGCGCGGCTTTTGCCTGTGCGCCACTGAATGCGCAGGTGGAGCTCAAGGCCAACGCCCACTACATCACCACAGCGGCGGCCGGCCACGGCGCGGCCCGTGAACTCTGCGACCTGCTGCTGGTTGCCAGCGGCCACTACGCACAGCTTTTGGCAGAGTACGCATGACCGGAAAAGAGCGCCTGAGTCGGGTCTGGGAGATCGTCTCCATCTATCTGCCCATCGTGTTGATGGGCCTGCTTGCGCTGGGAACCTGGTGGCTGGTGCGCAATGCGCCCAAACCCGTCGAGCCACCCCAGCAGCGTGCGGTGTCCCACGAGCCCGATTACTTCATGCGGGATTTCTCCATCAAGTCGTTCGACGTGACGGGACGCCTGCAAAGCGAGATTCAGGGCGACACGCTCAAGCACTTCGTCGACACCGACACGCTGGAAATCGAAAAAGCCCGCATGCGCTCGGTCGGCATCGATGGTCGCGTGACCGTCGCCACCGCCAATCGCGCGCTCTCCAACGCCGATGCGTCCGAGGTGCAACTGTTTGGCAACGCCATCGTCACCCGCGAAGCCTTCAAGCAGCCCGGCATGAAAACCGTGCCGCCGATGCAGTTCCGCGGCGAGTTTCTCCACGTGTGGCCGAACTCTGAACGGGTGCAATCCAATCAACCCGTGACGCTCACCCGCGCCGCCGACAAATTCACCGGCGATGCGATGGAGTTCGACAACCTGACCCAGATCCTGACCATGCGCGGCAATGTCAAAGGCTTTCTGATGCCGAACATCACGCCATCGTCAGCCTCTTCCTCATCCGCCTCCAAGAACAAACGCTGAAAGCAACCCCCACGTGCCCCCTGCCCCGAACAACACGCCCCTGGTTTTCATCACGGGAGCCTCGAGCGGTATCGGTCAGGCACTGGCACGGCGCTATGCCGATGCGGGCTACCGACTGGCCCTGGTCGCCCGCCGCCTCGAGCCCATGCAGGAGTGGGCGCGGGGGCAAGGCCTGGGTGCCGATCGCTGCCAGGCCTATGGCGCCGACGTGGCGCAGATCGACAGCATCGTCGCTGCCGCCCAGCAATGCCTTGCAAGCCAGGGGCTGCCGGACGTGGTCATCGCCAACGCGGGCATCAGCATTGGCGTGGACACGGCCGAACGCGAAGACCTGGATCTGATGGCACGGGTCTACGCCGTCAACAACGTCGGACTGGCGGCGACGTTCCAGCCCTTCATCCATCCCATGGCACAACGCGGTTCAGGCACTTTGGTGGGCATTGGCAGCGTCGCCGGCATTCGCGGCCTGCCTGGGCATGGGGCCTACTGCTCCAGCAAGGCGGCCGTGATCAGCTACTGCGAGAGCCTGCGCGGCGAGCTGCGCCCGCAGGGCATCTCGGTGGTGACCATCAGCCCGGGCTATGTGGATACGCCGCTCACCAGCCAGAATCGCTACCCCATGCCGTTTCTGATGCGGCCCGAGAAGTTCGCGGACAAGGCGTTCGACACCATCGCCGCCAAGACCAGCTATCGGGTGATTCCGTGGCAGATGGGCATCGTCGCCAAACTGCTGCGCATGCTGCCCAACAGCGTGTTTGATCGGGCCCTGGTGGGCAGGCCTCGAAAACATCGTGGCTCAACGCAAAATACGTAACTCGTTGTAATTTCAGGGTCTTTATCGGTGTTTTTTTCGATCGGCACGTCCATCCAGGATGCCGATTGAAAAACAAACGCGCATGAAAAAGGCTCCTGAAGGAGCCTTTCGCTTTGATTCGCATCTATCGACCAGTCAAGCCGGCCGAAGAAAGCAAGAATCAATAACCGCCGTTGCCGCCGCCGCCGTAGCCACCGCCACCGCTGCGACCACCACCGCCGCCGCCACCGCCGTTGCGGGAGCCTGCACCGTAGGGGCTGCGGAAACCGCCTTCGCCACCACGTCCGCCGCCACCACCACCGCCGCCGCCGTAACCGCCGCCACCGCTGCGACCACCACCGCCGCCGCCGCCGTAACCGCCGCCACCACCGCCGCCGTATCCACCACCGCCGCCGCCACCGAATCCACCGCCACCGCTACGCGGAGGACGTGGTTCCATTGGACGTGCTTCGTTGACAACGATGCCACGGCCACCCATAGGCTGACCGTTCATGCCGTTGATCGCAGATTGGGCGTCAGCATCGCTGGCCATTTCTACAAAACCAAAGCCTTTGGAACGACCAGTGTCGCGCTCCATCATGACTTTGGCGCTGGTAACGGTACCGAATTGACCGAAGGCCTGCTCCAGATCGCTATCGCGCACCGAATACGGCAAATTGCCGACATACAGTTTGTTGCCCATCAAGGGACTCCTCAAGAACTAAGAAAAAAGTGATGGAGACTCGAAACCGCAGTCGGCTAATCGCACATGTGCATGAAGCACAAATTTGACGGACCACCGCAACTTTGGCGTGGAAAATACCCCAGCCAAAACATTATGCGCCACAACTTCGAAAAAAATGCAAGTTCATGTGAGGCCGAAATCCTAAAAAAGGGCTTCATGAGGCGTTCACGATGAACTATGGATTATCAGAGTTGCCTAAAAACTAGTCAGCCCGTCAAAGGGCAGTCTATTAGTAGGAACGGTCGTAACCGCCGCCGCCATTGCCGCCGCCGTAGCCGCCGCCACCGCTGCGACCACCGCCGCCGCCGTAACCGCCGCCGCCGCCGAAGCCGCCACCGCCGCTACGTGGAGGACGAGCTTCCATTGGACGGGCGATGTTCACCACCAGATCACGGCCGCCGAAGTTTTGGCCATGAGCGCCTTGAATCGCAGCTTGCGCTTCCGATTCGCTGCTCATTTCCACAAAGCCGAAGCCCTTGGAACGACCAGTATCACGCTCCATCATGACCTTAGCGCTCACCACATTGCCGTATTGGCCAAAGGTTTGCTCCAGATCACCGTCGCGGAAAGAATAGGGCAGGTTGCCCACGTACAGTTTGTTGCTCATAAAACGAGGCTCTAAGAAATTTCGAAAAAAGCGATGGAGCCCGACGCAGCCAACAAACCCATAACGACTTCAATGATGCGAAATCGACTAACACCGCAAACGCAAATCTGTAACACAGAATGCTGAAACAATTATCAAGCATACCTTTGAAGAAAAAAGCGGGTGTTGGCGTCCCTGCAACACTTTAGATGGGGATTTACCCCAACGTTGCCTTGTTTTTAAGGGTAAGTGTCTAGGAATTGCTTCGCCTGCTCTCAATTGCGCTCAATTGATCTGATCCGGGGTCTATCTGTATTTTTTGATTTTTCGCCAAAGACAGGTTTGTCATCTCAAGGATGGAGGCAGGGCTTCCAACATCCAGGCAACGCGCTACAATCCGCTCGTCTTTGGGGAGTAGTCCGTTTTCGCCGCCGCGCGAAAAGGCATGCATCAACAAACTTGGGCCGCAGCCCATGGTGCATGAGGCGAGTGTCAATCACGCGCTGGACGAGACCATTGACTACGTACCGATCCAACAACTTTTGGGCCGGAGCCGGTGCGTGGTCAATGAGTTGTTGTTCAGGTGTCTCCGGCCGAAACACCCCCGCCATGGAAGCTTTTCTCATCTCCACCTCCGTCGTCGCGCTTGCCGAGATGGGGGACAAGACGCAACTTCTTGCTCTGGTACTCGCCGCACGGTTCAGAAAACCGTGGCCGATCGTGCTGGGCATCTTCGTCGCCACCATCATCAATCACGCCCTCGCGGGTGCCGTCGGCGCATGGATCACCAGCTATCTCGGCGAGAACGCGCTGCAGTGGATTCTGGGCATCTCCTTTGTCGCCATGGCCGTGTGGATGCTCATTCCGGACAAGCTCGACGATGAAGAGGTGGGCAGCCATTCGAAATGGGGCGTTTTCGGCACCACCGTCGTCGCCTTCTTCCTGGCCGAAATGGGCGACAAGACCCAGATCGCCACGGTCATGCTGGCCGCCAAGTACGTCGGCTCCTATTTCTGGGTCGTCGCAGGTACCACCTTCGGCATGATGCTGGCGAACGCGCCGGTCGTGTGGCTGGGCGACAAGATCGTCAAGAAGGTGCCGATTCGCACCGTGCACATGATTTCCGCGGTGATCTTCCTGGTGCTGGGCCTGCTCGCGCTTTACAACCCGGTCAAGCAGCTTTTGGCATAATCGGGACTTCACGCGCCGATTTGCTTCAGCTTGCGGGCGCTTTATAAATCCAGCTAAAGACCCGACCGACGAATCACGTATCGACCCGGCCTCGTTTTTAGCGATGCCGGGTTTTTTTATGTCCTTCATCGCAACACCACAATTCATGCACTTTCCCGAGGCCCTGTCGCTGCAGAGCGGCGCCTCGATCCGCGACTACGAGTTGGCCTTCGAGACCTACGGCACGCTCAATGCCGACCGCTCCAATGCCGTGCTCGTGTGTCACGCACTCAACGCCTCGCACCACGTCGCCGGCGTCTATGCCGATCAAGCCAAGAGCGAGGGCTGGTGGGACAACATGATTGGCCCCGGCAAATCCGTCGACACCAACCAGTTCTTCGTCATCGGCGTGAACAATCTGGGCTCATGCTTCGGCTCCACCGGCCCGATGCACACGAATCCCGACACCGGCGCCATCTACGGTTCGAGCTTTCCCGTGGTCACGGTGGAAGACTGGGTGAACGCACAGGCCTTGCTGCTCGATCGCCTCGGCATTCAGCAGTTGGCGGTGGTGCTCGGCGGCAGCCTGGGCGGCATGCAGGCGCTGTCGTGGACGCTGCAATATCCCGACCGCGTGCGCCACGCCGTGGTGGTGGCCAGTGCGCCCAACCTGACGGCGGAAAACATCGCCTTCAACGAGGTGGCGCGCCGCGCGATCGTGACCGACCCGGACTTTCACGGCGGCGACTTCTACGCGCCGGACGTGATCCCCAAACGCGGTCTGCGCATCGCACGCATGATCGGCCACATCACCTATCTGAGCGACGATGTGATGAACGAGAAGTTCGGTCGCCAGCTGCGCGAAGGCATGGACCTGAAATACAGCACGCAGGACATCGAATTCCAGATCGAAAGCTATCTGCGCCACCAGGGCGACAAGTTCAGCGAGTACTTCGACGCCAACACCTATCTGCTGATCACGCGCGCGCTCGATTACTTCGATCCGGCCAAGCAATTCGGCGGCAATCTCACGCAGGCGCTGGCGCGTGCCACGGCCAAATTCATGCTGGTCAGCTTCACCACCGACTGGCGCTTCTCCCCCAAGCGCAGCCGCGAAATGGTCAAGGCCTTGCTCGACAACCAGCGCGACGTCAGCTACGCGGAAATCGATGCGCCTCACGGCCACGACGCCTTCCTGCTGACCGACCACCGGTACATCAACGTGATGGGTTCCTATTTCGACAACGTAGCCAAGGAGTTGGCAGCATGACCGACAAAACCACGATCAAAGCGATTGCGAACCTCGTGCCCAAGGGCTCGCGCGTCCTCGACCTGGGATGCGGCGACGGCTCCCTGCTCTCCTATCTGCAGCGCGAGCACGGCTGTACCGGCTACGGTGTGGAAATCGATGACGCCAATGTGCACGCCTGCGTCAAGCGCGGCGTGAATGTGGTGCAGCTCAATCTGGACGAAGGCCTCGCCATGTTCGAGGATGATTCCTTCGACGTGGTCCTGCAGATCAACACGCTGCAGCATCTGCGCAATGCCGAAGTGATGCTGCGCGAAACCGCACGCGTGGGCAAGAACGCCATCGTCGCATTCCCGAATTTTGCGCACTGGCCCAATCGGCTCTCGGTGCTGCGCGGCCGCATGCCCGTCACCCGCCACCTGCCCTACGAGTGGTATGACACGCCGAACATCCGCGTCGGCACGTTCAAGGATTTCGAAGCGCTCGCGCACAAGAACCGGCTCAAGGTGGCCGATGCCTTTGGCCTGAACGAAAACCGCGGCATCGTGCGCACGCTGCCCAACGTGTTTGCGAGCACCGCGGTCTTCTGTCTGCAGCGCCAGTAAGCTCCACCAGAAAGAATCAATAATCAACCACTGTGACCATGCCCAAATCGGGCGTGGTTGGCAGCACGGGCGTCTCTGCAGGACAATGGGCGTTCCAGCTCGGTACAGTCAATCGACCGGGCCACTGCTCGAAGGAACCCTGCCATGAACGCCCGTACCCCCTCCGATCTTTTGAAGCCAGCCGATGCGCTCTCGCACATCAGCCGCCAGTGGGACGACGACATCGTGCGTCAGCTCACCGACTACATCCGCATTCCGGCCAAGTCGCCCGGCTTTGCGCCCGATTGGGAACAGCTCGGCTTCATCGACACCGTGATGCGCAACGCCGCCGACTGGGTGGCCGCGCAAAAAGTCCAGGGCCTGAAATTCGAAATCGTGCGCCTGCCCGGCCGCACCCCCGTGCTGTTCTTCGAAGTCGAAGGCACGCTGCCCAACTCCAACGCGGCCACGTCGCAGACCGTGCTGATGTACGGCCACCTCGACAAGCAACCCGAGTTCGAAGGCTGGCGCAACGACCTCGGCCCGTGGACGCCCAAATACGAAGACGGCAAGCTCTACGGCCGTGGCGGTGCAGACGATGGATATGCGGTCTACGCCAGCATCGCCGCGGTGCAGGAACTCAAGCGCCAGAACGTGCCGCATCCGCGCATCGTCGGCCTGATCGAAACCTGCGAAGAAAGCGGCTCGGCCGATCTGCTGCCCTACGTCGACATGCTCAAGACCCGCCTCGGCGACGTGGGCCTGGTGATCTGCCTCGACTCCGGCGCGGGCAACTACGACCAGCTCTGGCTCACCACCAGCCTGCGCGGCATGGCCAGCGGCACGCTCAAGGTCGAGATCCTCACCGAAGGCATCCACTCGGGCGACGCCTCGGGCCTGGTGCCCTCGTCGTTCCGCATCATGCGCCAGGTGCTCGACCGGCTGGAAGACAGCAAGACTGGCCGCCTGCTGCCCCAGAGCTTCCATTGCCAGGTGCCTGCCGACCGGCTGGCCCAGGCGCAAGCCACCGCCGCCATCCTGGGTGAAGAGGTGTACCGTCGCTTTCCGTGGGCGCACTACGACTGCGGTGGCTCCACCACCTTTGCGCTGCCCA
>CALMCS010000634.1 GCA_937862875.1 uncultured Comamonadaceae bacterium | reverse complement strand
GCTGGTTTTTATCAACTGCCCATCTTTGTCATATATTTTGATGAGATAAAGGCGATCGAAGTCAAGGATTGGATCCCTCACCAAATACATCTTTGCAAGATAAGCGCCGTCTTCTGAGGCGTATTCTCTGAGGTATTTCGACGATTCTCGTTCATGCATTTTCAATGCGGCTGCTGCGAGAAAAACAATCACCAATGTGAAAATCAGTACTTTTGATTTTTTCATGCGGGGTCATCAGTGGGGCGACCGACCCAGGGGCTTGACGAAAGACCTCCGGGTAAACAAGAGACGCAGGAGACGCGAGGTGCGGCCCAGGCTTCACGATCAGCAGAGGATGTAGCCTTTTGCGCATCAACATTTGCAGGGTTCCTGCCCAAGGCACTTTGCCCCATCCCCGTTTTGCAATCTTGGCGCAGGTCACGGAAGTTGCTGCTTGCACAAGCTCTCAGAATGTCACGCAATATTTCAGGTATTGGCGTTGGAGCGACAATGTCTTTTGACCTCTCATCGTGTTCCCGATTTCACCCGCAGTAGAGATGAGGGACTGCGAACAGGATGCCGCCATGGAAGACTCTATCGCTACCGAAATAGCTAACGCTACAGCCCGGATCGTGGTGGAAGAGGGCTTGGAGTGGGGTGCTGCCAAACGCCGAGCGGTCAAGCAGTTGGGCTTGCCTCAGCGCACCCGGTTGCCGGACAACGACCTCGTCGAAGAGGCGGTGCGTGAATACATCGAGCTGTTCTGTGCCGACACCCAGCCCGCGGAGTTGCGCGCGCTGCGGCAATTGGCGCTGGTCTGGATGGAGCGCATGCAGGACTTTCGTCCCTATCTTGCGGGTGCGGTCTGGCAGGGCACGGCGACGCGCCTGTCCGATATTTACGTGCAGATGTTTTGCGATGATTCCAAGTCTGCCGAGATTTGCCTGATTGATCACCATGTCGATTACGAGCCGCGCTCCGTCACCGGATTTCGCGGCGAGCTGGTGGATGCGCTGAGCATCAGCAGCATGTCGCCGGAGCTGGGCGAGCATGTGGGTGTGCATCTGATGGTCTATGACCTCGATGACCTGCGTGGCGCGCTCAAGCCGGACTCGCGTGGCCGTTTGCCGCGGGGTGATATGAAGGCCGTGCGGGCGCTGCTCGCGCAGGGTGAGGCCTCTGGAGCTTCGGACTCCTGATCGATCGGTTTCATGGATCGATCACCAATAGATAGATACGCAAACTAATAAACCAACAACTCGCTCAACCAGCAAGCAAGCAAGAACTCACTATGTCCACGCCGGCCGATTCTGATTCGCAATCTCCCGACTCCTCGCAGCCTTCCGCTGCCGAGTCCGTTTCGCATCCGCGCCGCCGCATGGTGCTGGCCGGTGCAGGTGTCGCGGCGGCTGCCGCGGGTGCTGGTGTAGCATGGTGGCGTTTGCAGCCGCATGCGGTGGAAGATGGGGTGGCGGCCTCGTTCTGGAATGCATCCATGCAGACGTTGGATGACTCTACTTTGACGATGCGCAAATTTCATGGTCGTCCGCTGTTGCTTAATTTTTGGGCAACGTGGTGTCCACCCTGTGTCGACGAATTGCCGCTGCTCAACGATTTTTACGCCAAAAATTCGGGAAAAGGCTTTCAAATTCTCGGATTGGCCATCGATCAGCCGTCAGCTGTACGCAAATTTCTGGACAAATCACCGCTTGATTTCCCTATAGCGCTGGCCGGATTGACCGGTACTGACCTCGGTCGGGCGCTGGGCAACGATGTGGGTGGCCTACCGTTTTCGGTGCTTTTCGGCAAAGATGGCAACATCTTGCAGCGTAAAATGGGACAATTGACCGAACAAGACCTGAATCAATGGGTCACGCAAGTGTAAAAGTCAATGCATCCCCTGTCGGAGATATAGATATTTGCGCTTAGTTCGATGCAATAGGCTGAAATTGGGGTAAATTTGCGCCCCATTCTGTTTCTAGCCGTTGGAGCCCTCATGGATTTGCGAAAACTTAAGACCCTCATCGACCTGGTGTCCGAGTCGAACGTTTCTGAACTCGAAATCACCGAAGCCGAGGGCAAAGTACGCATCGTGAAAGGCGGCGGAGTCGTCGTTCAGCAGATGATGGCACAGCCCATGATGGCTCAGCCCGTCGCTGCCGCAGCCGCACCGGTTGCCGAAGCTGCACCCGCCGCTGCCGCCGCACCTGCCGGTCATGCCGTCAAGTCGCCGATGGTCGGTACGTTCTACCGTTCTTCCAGCCCTGGAGCCAAGCCGTTCATCGAGATCGGTGCTCAGGTCAAGGAAGGCGAGACACTGTGCATCATTGAGGCGATGAAGATCCTCAACGAAATCGAAGCCGACAAGTCCGGCACAGTCACCCGCGTCATGGCCGAAAACGGTCAGGCAGTCGAGTACGGTCAGCCTTTGTTCGTGATCGAGTAAAGCGACACGCATGTTCAAAAAAATCTTAGTTGCCAATCGCGGTGAAATCGCTTTGCGAATTCAGCGCGCATGCAGTGAGTTGGGCGTGAAGGCGGTGATGGTCTATTCCGAGGCCGATCGCGATGCCAAGTACGTCAAGCTCGCCGAAGAGGCGGTCTGTATCGGACCTGCGCCTTCCGGACTGTCATATCTGAATATGCCAGCCATTATTTCTGCGGCGGAAGTGACCGACGCAGAAGCGATTCACCCCGGTTACGGCTTCCTCTCCGAGAACGCCGACTTCGCCGAGCGCGTGGAAAAGAGCGGCTTCCAGTTCATCGGGCCAACCCCCGAATCGATCCGCATCATGGGTGACAAGGTGTCGGCCAAGCAGGCGATGATTCGCGCTGGCGTGCCTTGCGTTCCCGGTTCCGACGGCGAGTTGCCCGACGATCCAGTCGCGATTCGCCGCATTGCGCGCTCCGTCGGCTATCCCGTGATCATCAAGGCCGCTGGCGGTGGTGGTGGTCGTGGCATGCGCGTGGTGCACACCGAAGCGGCTCTGGTCAATGCGGTGCAGATGACCAAGGCGGAAGCCGGTACGGCATTCGGTAATCCGGCGGTGTACATGGAGAAGTTTCTCCAGAACCCACGCCATATCGAAATCCAGATCATTGCCGACAAGTTCAAGAACGCCGTCTATCTGGGCGAGCGCGACTGCTCCATGCAGCGCCGCCACC
>CALMCS010000633.1 GCA_937862875.1 uncultured Comamonadaceae bacterium | reverse complement strand
CAAACAAAGAAGCCCGCAAAAGCGGGCTTCTTTGTTTGGGGACCGTTACGCGTTGCGCAAAGGATCAGAGGTTGCCCCACCGGCAGCTTGCCCATTGGTGTGAGCCCTCGAATTCTCCTGAATCAATTCGATCTTGTAGCCATCCGGATCCGTCACAAACGCGATCACCGTGCTGCCGCCCTTGACCGGACCGGCTTCGCGCGTCACGTTGCCGCCATTGGCCTTGATCTTGTCGCAGGCCGCGTAGGCGTCTGGAACGCCCAGGGCGATGTGGCCGTAGGCCGTGCCCATTTCGTAGCTTTCGGTGCCCCAGTTGAAGGTCAACTCGATCTCGGCCTGGCCGGGGTTGCCGCCTTCGTAGCCGAGGAATGCGAGCGAGTACTTGTACTCCGGGTTTTCGGATTGGCGCAGCAGCGTCATGCCGAGTACGTTGGTGTAGAAGTCAATAGAGCGCTGAAGATTGCCAACGCGCAGCATCGTGTGGAGAAGTCTCATCATGGTGCTATTTTCCGTCAACTGGGATGCATTGTGTGAAAGCAGGGCGTTTGGGGTTACACGGCCACCGTGTAATTCAGTGCCATGCGCCCGCCGTCGATCGTCACGATGTCTGCTGTGACGTAGCTGGAGGCGTCGCTGGCGAGCCAGGCCACCGCGTCTGCCACTTCCTCGGGCGTGCCCAGGCGCTTCATGGGGGTGCGGCTCATCACGCGGGCCTTGGCTTCTTCGCTGTTGAGCACGGCTTTGGCGGCCAGTTCTGTGGCGATGGTGCCGGGCGCTACCGCGTTCACTCGCACGCCCTTGTCGGCCAGCGACAGTGCCATCACGCGGGTGAGTTGGTTGATGCCGCCCTTGCTCACGTTGTAGCTGGCGAGATTGGGGATTGCCAGCACGCTGTTCACGGAGCTCATGTTGATGATGCTGCCCGATCCCTGGCGCGCCATTTCGCGGGCCACGGCCTGGCCCATGAGGAATGCGCCCTTGATGTTCACGCGCAGCACGGCGTCGAAGTCTTCCTCGGCGATGTCGAGGAAATCGGCGACCTTGAAGATGCCGGCGTTGTTCACCAGCACGTCGATGCGTCCGTACTTCTCCATGACCTGCTTGACCAGTGATACCACTTGCGCCTTGTCGCCCACATCGCAATGGATGTAGCGGCCGGAGACCTCCTTGGCGAGCTTTTCGCCTTCGGCGTCATTCACGTCGGAGATGACCACGACGGCGTTTTCGCGCGCAAACCGCTGCACGCAGGCAGCGCCGATGCCCTGTGCCGCGCCGGTGACCACGCATACGCGCCCGGCCAGGCCGAAGTTGATGGAGGAGTTGGGTTGAGTAGAGTTCATCCCGTTAGCCTAACGAACTCGGGTGCGGCTGCCAATGGGGGTGGATCGGGGGCGAAGGGCTCGTCAAAAAAGTGTCATTGTCATTGCTACTATGTATGCCGGCCCACCAATAAATATGGCAAGCACCATGACTACCCACACATTTGAACCTTCTGCGGCACAGCTCGACTTGTTCAATCAGTCCTGGACTCGGGCGTGGGCTGCGCTCGGTCTGCCGGTGCCCGCGGCGACTGTCTATGAGCATGTGCTCGAGGCGTATGGCGAGCCGCAACGGCACTACCACACGCTCCAGCATCTGAGTGAGGCCTTCGCCGGCTTGGCGCCGGTGTTGGCGCATTGCCAGCAGCCCGGTGCCGTGGAGTTGGCCATGTGGTTTCACGATGCGGTCTATGACCCCAAGGCCAAGGACAATGAAAAGAAGAGTGCTTCCTGGGCCTCGCGTGTGCTGAGGGAGCAGGGCGCGAGCGCGGAGGTGGTTGCCCTGGTGCAGCAGTTCATCATGGACACCCAACACCACGCGCAACCGCAATTGCCGGATTCTCAAATTTTGGTGGATGTGGATCTGTCCATTCTTGCCGCGAGCGCCGAACGCTTTGCCGAGTACGAACAGCAAGTGCGCGCCGAGTACTCCTGGGTTCCGCAGTTTCTCTATAGCTACAAGCGCCGCGAGATTCTGCAAACCTTTCTGGAGCGCGAATCCATCTTCAGCACGGACTACTTTCGGGAACGCCTCGAGGCCGCCGCGCGCCGCAACTTGACCGAGGCGCTTGCGCGGTAGGTAGCCAGGTAGGTCAAGAAACCACGCACCAAGCCAGCAGCTCGGTGTGAATGCATGCTGAGGACGCCCGCACTCGACTGAGCGCGCCGGGTGGTGGACGCCTGCGTCCTCGTCAACACCTGGTGTCTTTACATTGAGTTCACAATTGAATTTGACTCTTGGCTTTCACTTTTCATACAATTTTTTCAATTGCGTAAATTCCTGGGCGTTTGATTCCTGTTGCAGTGAAGCGCCCGATTAATTATGGTTTGTTACTATCGATTTGTACTTATCTATTATTAAATTTACAAATAGAAATACCCACTTTTAGCTAGTGACGGAAGGAATTGCTTACATGTTCTTCCGTTTTGACTTACCCACGACATGATTGGCATGGAGACATTCATGAGTACTAGAACCACCTCAGCGCCAGGGCGAGCGAACGATCTCAATTCGCCCTTCAAGACTCGCGTGACCGAGAGGATGGGGTGCGGCTTTCGCATCCGACTGTCCAAGGTGCCGGCGCAAGTGTTACTGGGTGCCGGTCTGATGTTGGGATCGACGCCTTGGTGCATGGCCCAGACCGCTCAGGATCTGTTGTTCGCGCAGGCGGTCAAGAAAGAGCATGCCGGGCAGATGGAGGAGGCGGGGCGTGACTACCAGGCCGTGTTGGATCAACTGCCCAATTCTGTGGATGCCATGCTGGGACTCGCTCGGGTAGCGCGTTCCCGGTTCGACATGGACGAGGCCCGGGCGTATTACAACCGCATTCTGACGGCCGACCCGAACAACGTGGATGCCATCAACGGCATGGGCTGGCTCGACTTGGCCGATCGCGAAGTGGCACAGGCCCGCGGGAAATTCAATCGCGCTCTGGAGCTGCAGCCGGCCAACGACGAGGGCAAGATTGCGCTCGACGCGTCGAAAGACATCTATCGTTATCGTCTCAACGTGGTGGGCGGGCAGTTCCATAACAACCAGGGTCAGGCGTGGACTGGTGGAGTGGGTTTTTCCGTCGAACTGGATGACTTGAACACGTTCGAAGTGGGCATGAATCGCAACAGCAAGGAGTTGATCAGCGCCAATCCTTTGGATGCGTCCACCTTGCCCTCGACGTCGTGGCACCTGAAATATGCCTGGCAGATGACCGGGCGCGGCGGCTTTGCCGTGGAATATGAGAACCGGGACCGGACCAACTACCCCACTGAGCAGCGCTTGAAACTGTCCGGTAATTTTTCTCCCACCAAAGGCGTGCGCGTTCTGGGTGGCGTATGGGAAGGCTTCGGCACGGGATGGAAGAGTCGCACGGTGTTGGCGGGTGTCGGCGTGATGATTACCGGCCCTTGGGAAGTAGTGGGCACGGTGTATTCGCAGAGCCAGCCGAATAGTGTGCGCGCC
>CALMCS010000632.1 GCA_937862875.1 uncultured Comamonadaceae bacterium | reverse complement strand
CGGTGCTGCAGCGCCAGCGCATGGCGTTTGCGACGCGCATGGAGCGCCACTTCGAGCCGATCTGCGTGATTCCCGTGGAGCCCGACGGCACGAGCGATGCGCGCGGTCTGCTCTGGGTGCAGGACGGCGCGACCTACGGCACCAGCGACAACCGCCACCTGAGCGTCTACGTGCGCGGCATGCTGCTCGACGACGAGGCGCGCGACCTGCTGCCGGTCTGGGCCGGCTTCATTGGCGGAGTGATCGAATCGAACCTGCTCACACCCACGGCCAGCCGCGAAGATCTGCAGCGCGATGACACCTATGTGGCCGTGCGCGAACAACTGCGATCCACCTTGATCAAGGGCCTGGCCGAATTGGCACGCGCACAGACTCCGGCATGGACGCGGCTGCTGTCGCGCCACAACGAGGCGCTGCTCGGCGCGGCGATGTGCGAGGACGAGCTCTTCGACACCGTGATCGACGCGGTGCGCCTGCCCACCAACCAGGGCGATCTGCCGGTGCGCAGCCTCGTGCGCGAAGGCCGCATCCACCTGAGTCTGGGGCAGAGCGGCGGTTTTGAGGACATGCTGTTCCGTGCGCTGCAGATTCCTGTGGCGCGCGGGGATCGCTATGCGGTGGCGGGTTTTCTGCGCCGCTACGTGGCCGATCGCAGCGTGCAACTGATCGAGATTGGCACGACCACCGGCAATGCGCGCATGTTCCGCGCGGCCGATTTGCCGGAGAGCGAAATCGCCTTTCTGCGCGAGCATCTGGCCTGGGGCGAGCTGGTGGTGGCCGCGCGCTTTCAATCGCCCGAGCTGCCGCTGATGGTGGTGCCGGACCGTGAAGTGCAGCTCAAGGAGCGGCTTGAATCCGACGAAGCCAACAAGCGCATGGCGGGTGCTGCTTTGGGGCTTGCGCGCGCCTTCACCAAACGCATCGACGCGAGCGTGCCGGCGCGCCTGTACGTGAATCTGGACAACGTCGCCATCGAGGCGCTGCTGCAATGCCATCGCGAGGGCCGACCCGTGCCCGCGCAGGCGGTGGCGCTGCTGCGCAGCTTCAAGGTGATCATGGCCCCCGCCGGTGAAGAGCTCAAGGGCCAGCCACCGCTGGTGACCCTGCTGGCCGATTTCAGCGGCGCTGCGGCGGCGCTGTGCAACACATCGAACGCGAACTGAATCGAGACGAGTTCGCGCCTATCCCTCGAGCCGTTCAACCAACAACGCTGACAACGCAACATTCACTGAGGACCTCCCAGATGGACAATTACGCATGGGTTGAAGAACTGTCGGAAAAGCTGCATGAACAAGGGCAGCATCGTCTGGCACAACTGATTCACGACATTCCAATGCACAAGTACGAGGGCAACCACGCGCTCGTCGATGCCGAGGTGCCCGAGGCGCTGGCCGCCGCGCGCAGCCTCGAGATTCCGTGGCTGGACGTGTATTTCAAGCATTGGCTCTGTGCGTCGCGCATCGATCGCCTGCAGGGCGAATTGGTGCTTGGCGACGTGGTGAGTGCGTATGAAAGTGCACATCAGGAAAAGACCCAGGGCTGCCCGCAAAGCGTCTGCGTCACGCAGGATCTGGTGGGCACCTATGCGAATGTCGACGGTCCCGGCTGGGCGGTCGAACGCATCGCCGCGGTGGATGAAACGATGGCGCGCATCGACCCGAGCTGGAGCTGCTTTGGTTGCCTGAGCATCGAGCGCGCGACCGCCATGAGCGATCAGGGCCAGCCGCGCGAGGCGGTCATGTACCTGCAGCGCCAGCGCGCCGAGCAGTTGGAAGCGGGTGAGGAGCCCAACAGCTATTTCGTGCTCACCGAAGTGGAGCAGTGGCTGGCGATGGGCGATTCGCAGACCGCGTGGAAGCGTCTGGAAGAATCTGAGGATGCTGCCGACGAGGACGATGAAGGCGAGCAGATGACCCGCAGGCTCCTGCGGTGCCGCGCGTTGGCGATGAACGGCGAGGCGGAAGCGGCGATCGAGCTGATGCCCGACTTTGACGATGACATCGAGGTGGAAAAGTATTTGCTGTGGGCACGCGCCGCCGTCGCTCTGGCGCGCGTCCACCCAGAGAGCAACGACGAGGCATTCGGGAAGGGTCTCTGGACCGTGATCGAGCATCTGCACCGGGTGGGCAGCCATCGCTTGCTGATCGATTGCGCGATCGCACAGGTCGAGACCTCCATCGCTCGCGGCATTCCGTGGCTGGCGCAGTTGGCCGTGGCGCGTGCGCGCGAGCATGTGCCGCTGCTGCGCGAAGACCTTGGCGCAGGTGCCAAGGTGGAACAGGCGGCGCAACAGGTGAAGGCGGCGAAGAGCAAGCCGGCACCTTGTGCCCACGCGGAGCTCTCGGATTGGCTCGACTCGTCCGCACCCGATGACCTCGACAACGAACAAGCGATTCAGTGGCTGATGGACGCCCGCACGGCGCTGCCCGCAGATGAAGACATCGCCATGGACCTGAGCCGTGCGCTGTCGAACTTCGGTGCGCACGAAGAGGCCCGTTCACGCCTTCAGGCGATGGCATTGGCCGCACCCGAATCGATCGCGCTGCAGAACAATTGGTTTGCGCTGTGCTTCAAGGCCGAGGACATGGCGGCGATCGAGGAGCAGGCCCGGCGCATCGACGCCGCGCAGCCATCGCTTGCCGCATGGTTCCGGGCGCGCGTGGCCTTCCATGAAGAGCGCTTTGCCGAGGTTGGCCCGTTCGTGGCGAAGGTGCTCGAGATTGATGCCGACGCGCATCCCACGCGTGCGCTGTGGGCCGATGCGGCCCTGCAACTCAAGGACTTCGATACCGCCTATGCGCAGCGCAGGTTGTTGCTTGAATCCCAGGAGTCTCCCGAAGGGCGCGTGCGCTGGGACGTATTGGTCGCCGCAAGCGCCACCGGACATTGGGCCGATGTGCGCGAGCAGGCCAAGGCGCTCGAAATGGAGCTGGACGAGGTCGACGACGTGAACCTTCCGGTCGAAGAAGACTGGGGCCTGGTCTACCTGCGCTACACGATCAACGGAGATGAATTTGACCTGCTCGCCCGCCGCACCGGCCCGGCGACGGCGCGCATTCTGCAACCCGCGCGCTACAACATGGAGCAGCGCATGGGCGACTGGGTGGTGTTCGTTCCGAAATTGGTGGAGCAGCCGCCCGAGGATGCAGAGGAGCTCGAGCACTACGTGCGCATCTTTGAGCAGCCGCTGGGTGTGCTGCAAAGTGGTGGCTTCGGTCCCACGTACATGGTGGATGGCGTGCATCCCGGCGAGGAGGAAGTTCGAGCCCTGCGCGACGCGTTGGAGGCCGAGGGCTGGGGCACTTGGCAGTACAGCACCGACCACTACCGAGTGACCGATCCGGACGCCGAGGTGGATGAGAGCGACGACGAGGAAGACGAAGACGCCTCAGAGGA
>CALMCS010000631.1 GCA_937862875.1 uncultured Comamonadaceae bacterium | reverse complement strand
GGCGGCGGCACCGAATGCCGCAACACCGGCATCTCCCCATCCCCATCGACACTCTCCAGCTGCACCCCAAACCCCCACAGACGCGCCACGTGCTTGAGCACCTCCAGCGCGTCATCCGCCAGCGGATGGCCTTGGTGCTGAGTATGGCGCAGGGTGAGACAGCGGTCGCCGCGCAGATTCACGTTCCAGACCTGAATATCCGGCTCGCGTGTGCCCAGGTCGTATTGTTGCGATAGCGTCTGGCGCAGTGCGCGGTAGCCGTCTTCGTCGTGGATGGCGCTGACGAGCAGCTCGCGCTGGCTGGCGTCGTCGTGGATGGCGAACAGGCGCATGTCGCGCATCAGTTGGGGGCTGAGGTATTGGCCGATGAAGCTTTCGTCCTTGAAGTTCTGCATGGCGTAGTGCAGCGTGGGCAGCCAGGGGGTGCCGGCGATGTCGGGGAACCAGCGCCGGTCTTCCTCGGTGGGTTTTTCGCAGATGCGGCGGATATCGCGGTACATCGAGAAGCCCAGCGCATAGGGGTTGATGCCGCGGTAGGCGCGGTCCCCGGCGGGTGGTTGGTAGATCACGTTGGTGTGCGATGACAGCCATTCGAGCATCACGCCATCGGTGAGCCAGCCCTCGTCATACATAGTGTTCAGCAGCGTGTAATGCCAGAAGGTGGCCCAGCCTTCGTTCATCACCTGGGTCTGGCGCTGTGGATAGAAATACTGGGCGATCTTGCGCACGATGCGCACGATCTCGCGCTGCCAGGGCTCGAGCAGCGGGGCCTTTTTTTCGATGAAGTACAGGATGTTTTCTTCGGGTTCCTTGGGAAAGCGTTCGCTCTCTTGCGCGACGCTGTCTTTGCTGGGACGCGTGGGCAGCGTGCGCCACAGCTCGTTGACCTGTTGCTGGGCGTATTCCTCGCGGCGCTCGCGCTCGGCCAGTTCGCGGCCCAGGCTTTTCTTGGAGGGGCGCTGGTAGCGGTCCACACCGAGGTTGGACAGGGCGTGGCAGGAGTCGAGCCACTGCTCCACGGCATCGAGGCCGTGCCGTTCTTCGCATTGGGCGATGAAGTCCCGCGCGTAGATCAGGTAGTCGATGATGCTGCCCGCATCGGTCCACATGCCGAACAGGTAGTTCTTCTTGAAAAAGCTGTTGTGCCCGTAGGCCGCATGGGCGATCACCAGCGCCTGCATGGCGGTGGTGTTCTCTTCCATCAGGTAGCTGATGCAGGGGTTGGAGTTGATGACGATCTCGTACGCCAGCCCCATGTGGCCGCGCCGGTAGCGCCGCTCGGTGGCGAGAAACTCCTTGCCGTAGCTCCAATGGCGGTAGCCAACGGGCATGCCTACGCTGGCGTAGGCGTCCATCATCTGCTCGGCAGAAATCACCTCGAGTTGGTTGGGATAGGTGTCGAGCCCAAAGCGCTCGGCGGTGGCGGCGATGGCGGCGTGGTAGCGCTCGATGAGCTCGAAGGTCCAGTCGCTTGGGTCGGGCAGGGGCTGCATGGGGCGCTTGCCACCGGGTCGAACGGTTGACGGCACGCCGCGTTGAGCGCGTTCGGCGCGCTCGGCAATGGCGATGGATTTGCGTTGATGCGCAGCGGTTTGATCGCGCGCCAGCACGGGGTATTGAGAGAGGTTCATGGTGACACCGTCTCTTTCTTGAACAGGTCACGGAACACGGGATAAATGTCTCCCGGCTCGGCCACCTTGCGCATGGCGAAGTGAGCCATCTGCTTCGCAATCTGGCTGTATTCGGACCAGAGGTTTTGCTCTTCGTCCACGACCTGCACATAGGCGAAGTAGCGCACCAGCGGGAGGATTTTTTCGATCAGCAGGTTGCGGCAGTTGGCGCTGTCGTCACCGTAGTTGTCGCCGTCGCTCACCTGCGCCACGTAGATGCTCCAGTCGCCCACGGGGTAGCGCGCGCGGATGATCTGGTCGAGCATCACCAACGCGCTGCTGACCACCGTGCCGCCGGTTTCTTGCGAGTGGAAAAACTCTTCCTCGGTGACCTCGGCGGCCTGCGTGTGGTGGCGGATGAAGACGATATCGATCTTCTCGTAATGGCGCGTGAGAAACAGATACAGCAGGATGAAAAAACGCTTGGCCAGACTCTTGCGATCCTCGTCCATGGAGCCGGAGACGTCCATCACACAGAACATCACGGCCTGGCTGCTGGGCTCAGGCACCCGGGTGCGGTTGCGAAAGCGCAGGTCGAGCGGGTCGAGAAACGCCACGCGGCGGATGCGCGCCTTGAGCGCATCGATGCGTTGCTGGAGCTCGGCCACGGCCTCGCTGGTGCCGTCGTCCTCGTCGAGCAGCGCATCGAGTTCTTGCTGCGATGCGTCGAGTTCGCGGTGCGTTTCCTTGGTGAGCGCAATGCGCCGCCCCAGGGCACCGCGCATGGTGCGCAGCACCGCCAGATTTTGCGGCGTTCCTTCGTGGCTGAAGCCCGCGCGGCGCATCTTGTATTGCTGCGTGTTGGTGATGGTGGTGCGCAGCAAGCGCGGCAGGGCCAGGTCTTCGAAGAACAGCTCCATGAACTCTTCTTTGGTGAGCGTGAAGGTGAAGTCATCCTCTCCCTCGCCGCTGTCGCTGGCCTGAGACCCGCCCCCGCCCGCACCACCCTGCGGGCGCGCAATGCGATCACCGCGCACATGCTCGCTGTTGCCCGGATGCACGGTGTCGCGCACGCCGCCCGAGCCATGGCGAAACACCGGCTCGCGAATGTCTTTGCGGGGAATGGTGATGCTCTCGGCCTGCTCGATATGGCGAATGTCGCGCTGCGAAATGGCGCGACGCGCCGCCTCTGCAATCTGCTCTTTGTAGCGACGCAGAAAGCGTTCACGGTTGCCCACCGATTTGTTCTTGCCGGCGAGCCTGCGGTCGGTGATTTGCAATGCCATCTGAGCCCCCATGCGTGCCCGGAAACGGAGCGTGTCCCGCGCAACTAACTGCTCTTGCGAACGCGCAAATACCACTCGCACAGCAGGCGCACCTGCTTGCGCGTGTAGCCCTTGGATTCCATGCGCGTGACAAAGTCCTCGTGCTTGCGCGCATCGTCTGCGCTGGCCTTGGCATTGAAGCTGATGACCGGCAGCAGCTCCTCGGTGTTGGAGAACATCTTTTTCTCGATCACCAGGCGCAGCTTTTCGTAGCTCGTCCAACTCGGGTTCTTGCCCTGGTTGTTGGCGCGTGCGCGCAGCACGAAGTTGACGATCTCGTTGCGGAAGTCTTTGGAGTTGGCGATGCCCGCGGGCTTTTCGATCTTCTCCAGCTCGGCATTGAGCGCGTTGCGATCGAACACCTCGCCGGTGTCGGTGTCGCGGTACTCGCTGTCCTGAATCCAGTAGTCGGCGTAGATCACATAGCGATCGAAGATGTTCTGGCCGTACTCGCTATAGCTCTCCAGATACGCCGTCTGGATCTCCTTGCCGATGAACTCGGCGTAGCGCGGCGACAGGTACTCCTTGATGTAGCCGGTGTACCGGGTCTCGAGCTCCGCCGGGAATTGCTCGCGCTCGATCTGCTGCTCGAGCACGTACATCAGGTGCACCGGGTTGGCCGCCACCTCGGTGCTGTCGTAGTTGAACACCTTGGACAAGATCTTGAACGCGAAGCGCGTGGACACGCCCGACATGCCCTCATCCACGCCCGCAAAATCGCGGTACTCCTGATAGCTCTTGGCGCGCGGGTCGGTGTCCTTGAGGCTGTCGCCGTCGTAGACCTGCATCTTGCTGAAGATGCTGGAATTCTCGGGCTCCTTCAGCCGCGTGAGCACGGAGAACTGCGCCATCATCTTGAGCG
>CALMCS010000630.1 GCA_937862875.1 uncultured Comamonadaceae bacterium | reverse complement strand
GAATCCAGCTCCTCCAGGGTCTCCAGCAAAATCGCCCGCGCCTCCACCGAAAGCACCGTGGCCTCGGGCAAGAGTTGCAGCGAGGCGAGATAGGCCTGCTCCAGCGATTGGCGCTCGAAATGATTGACCAGCAACCGCTTGGAAACGGTCGTCAGATACGCCCGAGGCTCGCGAATCTCCTGCAGGGCCTGCGACTGCCGACTGGCCCAGATGCGGGTGAACGTGTCCTGTGCGATGTCCGCCGCATCACCATGATTGCCAAGCTTGCGCTGCAGCCACGAAGTCAGCCAGGGCCGATGCTCGGTGTACATGCTGTGCAATAGCTGGCTGGCGGTGCTGTCGGCAGATTGACGCACGTTGTCCTCGTGTCAGGCGGGTAGATTCCATTATTTTACACAAATGATAGCTATTCGCATTTGTTTTTGAAATGCATGGCACGGGCATCGCGCCTGTACTAGCGATGGCGGGTCTTGCTCTCCATAAGGTACATTCGCCGAGGTGGTTCGCGCCATCCAGCACTCCGCCGTAAAAGAAGCCGCAAGAACCCAACGCAAGGGAGCATTTTTCATCATGAGCATCGTGGCCGATCTTCTAGCGGGCATCTCTGAGTTCCTGGCAGACGTACTGGTGTTGAGACGCCAGCGCGACAAGGCGGGCCGTGCCTCTCGCGACTTGGCCGATGACGCCGTTGCGGTCGCGTGCTTTGATTTCGTCACCACACTCTGGCTTGCACTGGTCAGCGTCGGTCTGATGTTCCTGTTGATTTTCGGCTTCAACATCCCCGTGGTCTGGGGCGTAGGCATCGGCATGGCTGTCGGGGCGGCGTGGGGGTACTGGAGGTACCGTCAGTTGGTCCGTGAGGAGTAACTGCGTCGAAGCGAGATTGCCCTTTCGTTGGAACCACGAAATTTGCGACAGGTCAGTTCACGCAGTCGCCCACCCACCGAAAATCGGCGCTCCCAGCCGGCATATTGAGGCCACCAGAGGGACGGCAATGGACTGCTGAAGCCTCTGCTACGATGCTTGCGAACGGCCATGCTCCGCCATACGCACGCCACAGGTACAACGTCCTCGAAACCGGCCAAACCACCCGTCAGCACCCGCGTCGTCGGCTCCTTGGGTTCCTTTCGCCCGAGTCTCTGCGCAGGTGCATCAAGGCAGTTGTGAAAGAGAAACCAATGAACTTGTTGAAATCATTGCGAGGCTTCCTGCTATCCGTCTTCTGCGGCGCGATCCTGCTCGAAAGCGCCATCGGCCAACCTGTCAACGCCCCTCTCCTGCTACACCCCAGACTCTCGGCGGACACGCTTCCCGTGGCCGCCTATCGGGGCATCAAGGTCGAGGAATTCCGAAAAATGGTGATCGGTGCCTTCGAGAATTCTGGGTTTTCGCACAAGTCCATCGAGGCAACCACGGACGGAAGAACCTATTACAAGTTCTCCTATCCCGTGCCCGTAGGTCCCGTGGACGCTCCGGGGAAAAATATCCAGAAGGTCGTAGTGCAGGTCAGAGTGAATGAGAACCTGGACAAGCACAAGCGATGCGCCAATTGCTTCCTCAGGCTGGCAGAGCTGCCGGATCTTCCCGTCCTGCAGAAACTCCCATGGATGACGCAGTATCAGGTGAGCAGCGCCATCTTTCCGGCCATCGATCGCGCCTTTGCCCAGATACGCACCAATGGGAAATCGGCCATGGACGCGAGCTTCCCGTTCACCTATCAGAACCAGTGGCAAGGGGAACGAAATCTGTACGAGAACTCATTCGTCGGGATAGACCTTCCCGACCTGAAGGCCGCGATCATCAACTCCTACCGCGCCGCAGGCTTCACCTTCGTGAACGACGATCAGCTGGATGCAGCCATCGGTCGCTCGGAATTGGAATTCTCCTTCCCCCTCGATCCCGACAAGGGCGCTGGCGGCGTGGTCTACAAGGTGAGTCTCGCGGCCCAGTTATATGACCGTAACGCGAGTGGCAGTAGCAGTAGCAGTAGCAACAATTGCTACCCCTGCGAAATGAGCGAGACCTACGATCCATATCAGCAGCTGCCTCCGGCAGGCCTGTCGGGCATGACGAACAGACTGTCCCTAGAACCACGGTTTGCGGCGGCTCGCACGCTGGCTCTTGAACGCTTGAAGGCCGCCACCGAGCGCTACTTGAGACCCGGCACCCTCTTCCTGATTCCGCCCAAGCCTGCAGCACTCGGGTCACCTCGCCCGAAAATTCTCCCGATGGCGGTCACGTGAGTGCCACGCTGCCCAAGACGATGGTTCGGGGTGGCTTGCTGGCGTCACGCCCCGGGCTGGACTGGGTCTTCATCCTCGGACCGCTGACCTTGGCCCTTGGCCTCGCGGCAATGGCCTCCCTGTCACCCGCCATGCTGCTTGCCATCGTTTTGATCGATGTCTGGCTCTTCGCCAACCCTCATCTGGTGGCAACCTACACACGGATCGGCTTCCGTGCGGCCGACCTCCGCCGAGAATGGTTCCTGATCTTCTGTCTCCCGGCGTTGGTGCTGGTGGGCGTCGTCGTGACCGCGCTGGCCTACGAAATCGCAGGCTTGATCACCCTGTACTTCATCGCACAGACTTACCACGTTGCCCGCCAGTCCTTCGGGATCTCCAGGGCATACCGCCGCGCGGAATCAACCAACCCCGCTCTGCCATCCCGCCCTTTCCACCCGGATCGACTGACCGAAGCGCTCATCTATCTTTTCCCGGCGTGGGGGTTGCTCGCCCGGTGCGCAGATGCACCGCAGAGCTTTCTGGGCTATCCCATCCAACTGCCCGCAGTCCCGGTACCGCTGGTGAACGTGATGGGAGTGGCAGCACTCGCCTGCCTCCTGTGGTGGGCGCAGAGGCAGTGCCGCGCTGCACTGGCGGGGACAGGCCATTGGCGACACGATGCCTTTGTGGCGTCTCACCTGTTGGTCGTCTTCA
This sequence comes from uncultured Comamonadaceae bacterium, assembly GCA_937862875.1. Lineage (GTDB taxonomy): Bacteria > Pseudomonadota > Gammaproteobacteria > Burkholderiales > Burkholderiaceae_C > Diaphorobacter_A. Next base: position 862 of record CALMCS010000630.1, on the reverse strand, counting down.
TCGCCTTTGTCGGGACCAGAGACATCACGATTGGATGGCTTGTGATCAACATCTGGCACAACGTCCAGTACCTTCTGTTTGTCTGGGCGCAGAACATCCGGCGCGATAGCCCTGCTCAAAGCGTCCAACCCTCGCTGATCGCCGTGGTCGCAGCCGATGGGCTGTGGAAGAAAGCCGCCAAGTACCTGGGCCTATGCCTGGCCCTCGGCGCAGCGCTCTATCTAGCCGCGCAATGGGCGGGCGCCCAGTTGCTTTGGCTCGGGCTGCCCACGGTGCTCATTGCCCACTTCACGCTCAACTTTCACCACTATCTGGTGGATGGCGTGATTTGGAAACGACGCCGTCCGTGGCTGATACGGTGGCTTGCTCCCGGTGGCTCGTCTGGAGAGCGATAGAACACGAGAGCTGATGTTTGAACAACGTCGCAGTCCCTACCAATAGCCCGTCACCGTCTTCGGCCAGAATCATTCAATCACCCATTGGCCGTTCGAGCCCTCGATGGACGGATGGCTTTGAAATTTGACGTATATCCTCTTGGTTTGCTCAAAACCGCTTTTCGAAATATCCATATCCACCGCCTCCCATGAACATCATCCACATTGGATCGGAATCAGAATATGTGAGAGTCATGCTGAAACCACCGTATTCAAAGACGGGCTGGTGTGAGTCGACCGTAGAAATTGCTGTTTCCGGTTTCAGCGGACGTATTGAAGCCTCACTGGAAATATGCGATATCACAGACTTTGCGTCTGAACTGACCGCCTTGTACAAGTCTCTCCAAGGCGAAGCAAGGTTATGCCCCCGAGAGGAACAGTTCACTATCGTCGTATCAATCCAAGCCAGAGGTCAGGTTCATGTTCAC
>CALMCS010000629.1 GCA_937862875.1 uncultured Comamonadaceae bacterium | reverse complement strand
ATAGAGGAGCCGCGCTGTCGCCCAAACGAGATATGCGACGCTGTAAACCGAATTGCAAATGGAGCTAAACCTACGGCGCTTGACTCGTCATGCGAACTCAGGGCCTGCTGCTGCCAGTGAATGCAAACATTCAGCGAGTGCTTTCTCAAACCGCCAGCGGCAGCTCTTGTCCGATAGTGGGCCTTAGATGGCACGGTTTGGATGACAGCCATCGCTGCAGAACCGACGCAGGCGTGGCAGTTCCAGGCTGGTTGCAGACCTTCAGCGGAGTCAATCAGACGGCGGTCCTGCGTCCAAAGCCGCCTCTTGATGGCGCATTGGTTGAACTTCTAAGCGAACATCCGAAGTATTTGTGCTCCGCACCTGAAACCTACCTCAGCGTTGAGGGTGCGGCTCATTCAGTCATTCTTACGGGGAAGCCGTAAGTAGTCGCCAAGGTGCTAAAGGGTTGAGCCATAGGGTGCTAACGCTTTGGCGGCTGGAAGCTCTCGATATACGCCTCCAAGGTCTTGCCATTTTCCAACAGGTCCCGCGGCTGCATATTGCCGCGGCGCATCTTGAGGTCCAACAGGTCCAGTCGCGCGCGGCCGTATCCTGTGGCGGCGGCGTCCTGCAGCAGGTTCTCGGCGCGCTGGAAATCGCGCGGTACACCGCGCGGGGCTTCAACCAGTAGCTCAGCCAGCAGGGTCTGGGCGAGCGGGAAGCGCCGTTCGGCGGCTTTGGCTAGGTAACGGACGGCGCGCGCAGGATCGGCGGGAACGACCCCGTTGCCCCTTGGCGTGGTCTGGGCTTCCAGTCCATAGGTGCTGCGCGTGGCCCTGGTCTTGGGCGTGACGGGCGCGGCGTACACGCTGCCCAGGATGGTCAACGCCATCGCATCCCCAGCGGCTGCGCGCTGTTCCAGCACGCGCTTGCTGTTGATGTCGAAGTTCATCACCGCGAACTGCACCTGCTCCTCAAGTTGCGCGAGGTTCTCGTTCCAGAAGCGGACCGGCACGACAGGGGGCGGGGTGTCTGTGTCGCCGCGCTTGCGTCCGGCTCCCACCGAAGAGGTCGGGGCCGAGGCGGCTACGCCCACCTGCTCAGTGCTAGCCAGGTGTGCGTCGCCGACCAGGCCACTGCTGACCCATGGCACCTGGGTGTCCCCGGTTTCGGCGCTCACGTCGCGCTGGGTAGCCTCGACGATCTGCTTGAGCGACAGGTCGGGCCGAGCAAGGTGGCGATTGAAGACAGCGCTGAAGTCGCTGTTGGCTCCGGTGCCGTCGCGCGCAAGCGCACCGGGCGCGGTGGAGTAGAAGGTGAGCATTCCACGCGCGGCGCGCGGCGCCGCCGCCATGCCCTGCTGGGGGACCCCGCGCAGGAGAGGGTTGCGGCAGGCATCCACGACGATCACCGATACGCCCATGTCCTGGCGCAGCAGCGATTCGATCCAGCGCAGCGAGATGCCCTGGCGCTTCATGTCCAGCGAAGTGGCGGTGGCCAGCTTCTGGTCCACCGCCAGCAGGTAGTTGATGTTCTCCACAGCGATGCCGTGCCCGGCGTAGAAGAAAACGGCGATGTCCGCGCCCCGCGCGGCTTGGCCGAAGGCATCCAGATCGGCTTTGAGTTGCGCGGTATTGCGGTCTGTGGCCAGGCTCGTATGGAAGCCGAGCTTGCGCAGCGTGTTGGCCGTAAGGGTAGCGTCGGCTACCGGGTTCTTGAGCCGCTCGGTGCCTGCATAGCCAGCATTGCCGACCACCAGCGCCACCTTGCGGACCGTTGCAGCAAATGCTGGGATGGCAAAGCCGCCGAAACAGGCGCTGGCGGGGATGCCCGCGAGGGACTGGATGAAACGGCGGCGTGTCATGGTGGCTCGGTGCGAGAACGGGGGTCAGGACGGCTTGAGGGCGAAGGCTTGGGGGTAGCAGATCCGCAACATTTGTATCACCTGCATGCCGGTGTCCGGGCCGAAAAGGAAAGGCGTCGCGGCATGTGGGCCGGCCATGCCCCGGGCCACGTCGGCCAGGGCACAAGCGGCGCTGAAGTCCAGGTGTGTGGTTTGAGACAGGTCTATGGAGTGGGTGCCAGCAGTCTTCTTCCATTCGCGCAAGCGGCGTCCGATGTTCAGAAAATGCAGGCGGCCGCCGAGCGGCGTGCTGGCCGGTGTGGCATGCGACGGCGCTGGCAGCAGGCCAGCCAGCGAGCAGGCGATGGCCACACCGAAGCCTGCCGACACTGCCAGCCTCGACTGCGGGCCCACCGCCACCAGCACCGCCACGCCCAGCGCCAGCGCAAACACCCATACGGCGGCAGCCAGCGTGGTGCGCGCCTGGGTCTCGCCCAGACCGGCGCGCCACAGCAGCACGGATTTCTCATCGATCATCTCGATCGACACCACGATCAGCGCGCCAGCGATGGCCGCCTTGGGCAGATAGTCCAGCAGTGGCCACTGCAATGGCACCAGCAGCACCAGGAGTAGCAGCAGCACGGCGGCGTGCGAGAACGCGGGCAGGCGCCCGCTGGCAGGCCGCAGCTCTGCCACCGTGCGGCTGCGCGACAGCGACAGCGAGATGGGCAACAACCCGAGCAAGCCGCCTACTAGGTTGCCCACGCCCGTGGCCAGCAAATCGCGCGAGGTGTCTGCGTCGGGGCGTCCTGCGTCGCTGGCGAGGGATGAGGCCGCCGACACCGTGTCTATGAGGCACAGTAGGGCCAGGACCAGGCTCCCCG
>CALMCS010000628.1 GCA_937862875.1 uncultured Comamonadaceae bacterium | reverse complement strand
TATATCCATACATGAAAAAATTGCTTCTTCGCAACACAATTCCCGCGCGCGCCGCTGCCGGCTTGATCGTCGCACTGGTGCTCAGCGGCTGCGCCTCATCGGGCGACAGCACCGTGGGCTACTACTGGCAGTCCCTGCGCGGCCACATGGCGCTCATGAACGCCGGCAAGCCGGTGCAGGACTGGATCGAAGACCCAGGCACCCAACCCGCACTGCGCGAGCGCCTCACCCTGGCCAAGACCGCCCGCGAGTTTGCGATCAAGGAGTTGGGCCTGCCGGACAACGCCAGCTACCGGCGCTACGCCCAGCTCGGCCGCAACGCCGCCGTCTGGAACGTCGTCGGTGCCGCGCCCTACTCGCTCCAGCTCCATACCTGGTGCTTTCCGGTGACTGGCTGCATCGGCTACCGCGGTTATTTTGCCGAGGCCGATGCCAAGGCCGAATCCGAACGCCTGGCCGCCGACGGACTCGAGATCAGCGTCTATCCCGTACCCGCCTATTCCACGCTCGGCTATTCCAATTGGCTTGGGGGCGATCCGCTGCTCAACACGTTCATCGGCTGGCCCGAAGGGGATTTTGTGCGCCTGCTGTTCCACGAACTCGCGCACCAGGTGGTCTACGCGTCGGGAGACACCGGCTTCAATGAATCGTATGCCACGGCGGTCGAACGTCTGGGCGTGGACCTCTGGCTGAGCGAACACTCCACCCCCAAGGCACGCGCCGAGTTCAACAGCAGCGAAAAGCGCCGCAGCCAGTTCCGCGCGTTGACGCAGGACACCCGCGTGCAACTGGCCAAGGTGTATGACGCGAAGGCACCCGACATGCCGGCGCAGAAAGCGGCCGCCATGCAGCAGTTCCGCGACCGCTATGCGGCGCTCTGCAAGGAGTGGGCGGACGAAGGCATCAAGCCCGCACAGCTCACCAACCTGGACCGCTGGGTGCTGGAAGCCAACAATGCCAGCTTCGGCGCGCAAGGCGCGTATGACGATCTGGTGCCGGCATTCGTCGCGCTGTTCGAGCGCGAACAAAAGAACTGGCCCCGTTTCCACGAGGCCGTGAAGCAACTGGCAGCGCTGCCGCGCGAAGAGCGCCATGCGGCGCTTGCGGCACTTGTGCCACCGCAGCACGCGATGGCAATACCCGCTGCTCAGCGCTGAATCAAAATCAGCCGCGCAGCGTCGTGATCAGGTCGATGTATTGCTGCTTGGCCTCGTCGGTCGACGTGTCCTTGAGCTTTTCCCACGCATCCCACTTGGCGCGGCCGACGATGTCCGAGAAGCTGGGCTTCTTTTCTTCGTTGTCGCCGGTGGTGGCCTGCTTGTACAGTGCGTAAATTTTCAGCAGTGTTGGGTTGTCGGGACGCTCGCTGAGCAGTTTGGAATTGGCAACAGCGGCTTCGAAATTCGCGTTCAAATCGGACATGGATTGTCTCCGTGAGATGTGGATGGAGCGCTTGAAGAATGGCCAGCGCTTCGCACCAGTGTATCCAAAAAATCCACAAATGCGAACGGTCGTGCTATTTTTATTGGCCCCGCGCGAAAAAGATCAACCCGCCTCGGCCAAACCGTCCACCGCCTGGAACATCGCCTGCCGCGACTGGCTGATGATCTGCCCTTTCCAGCCTTCGGAATCGTCGTAGAACGCGTGTCGCATCTGTGCCTGAATCTGCTCGATCAGCACGGGATCGGCTTCCGGATGCAGATGCAACCAGTGATCGCCGCGCAGCGCCTGCAGCACCTGAATCGCGGGGATCGTGCCGAACTCCAGCGTCAGCCCGGTGAGCTCGGCCTGCGGACACTCCTCGGCAATCGCGCCATGCATTTGCCCTGTCAGTTCTGCCGAGGCCGAATGCCCATCGCCGGGCACCGTGACCGGCGTGGTGCCGTTGCCGCCCCACCAGCGAATGGCTCGCTGCATGTCGGCCTCCTGATTGCGGCCGGCGTACATGCGCTCGCCAAAACCGAAGGGACCGAGTCCGGTGTGCACATCCAGCCAGGCCATGCGTGTCGCCTTGCGCCCGTAGGTCTGCAGGATCGTGCGCCAGGTGATGTGGCTCCAGACAGGCGCATTGCCGCCATAGAACAGGCCGTCCGGGAGTTCGTATTGACCGCGGCTGATGATCGCCTGAAGTTCGGCCTCGCCGCATTCCGAGACGATCTGGCCGAGTGCGGTTTCGTTCTGCAGACTCGGCGGCCAGTGCTCCGGCAACAACAGGGGGTGCAGCTCGACATAGCCCGGGTTGGCAGGCAGTGGACGGTCGAAATCGATGAAGTTGCGGTTGAGGTCGACGTTCTCGTGCGTCACCCGGCGCAGAAACGAAAAGCCATGCGGATTGAGCGCATGCACGTACAGCACCGCCACGCCCTGCGCTCGCGCCTTCTCGCGCCATTCGACGTCGTGCAGCGCAAACACCTGCACGCCGCTGCCGCACAGGCCCTCCACGCCATGACAACCGCTGCTGACGATCAGCAGGCGATCGGCATCGGGCGAACCGTCGAGCACCACATCCACCGTCAGCTCTTCGCCCTCCAGCCCCTGGAGCCCCAACGGATACTGGCGCACGCTCAGCCCGGCACTCGCGGCACCGGCAATGAAGCGCGCCCGGGCCAGCGCATATCGACCACCAAAAGCATCTGCAATCGAAATCATGAGGAGAGGTCCTGAGGGTTCAAAGTCAGTGCCACCGATGGTGACCGGGGTTGATGTAGTTGTCGTGGCAGCGCGGATACAAAAAATGCACCCTTGAGAGATGCATTTTTCTGTGCGGGTCCGCGTTCGCGTCAGGTCACTTCGCGGTCGGATTCGCCAGCCATTGCTGCGCCAGTTGCACCCAGTAGGTAGCCCCCAGCGGAATCAAATCGTCGTTGAAGTCGTAGCTCGGGTTGTGCAGCGTGCACGGACCTTCGCCGTGGCCCATCGCGCGGTGCGTGCCGTCGCCGTTGGCG
>CALMCS010000627.1 GCA_937862875.1 uncultured Comamonadaceae bacterium | reverse complement strand
TCGTTGGAAATGCCCAGACGACCAATCACCGGTCCCCAGATTTCCGCGTCGCGCCGCATCCAGCTTTTCACCCGGCTGGCATTGCCCGGCAAGGGCTCGTAGTTCAGGGTTTCGAGGCGCGCCGCCACGGCGGGATCGGCAAAGAACTTCTGCGTTTCGGCGTTCAGGCGCTCGATGATTGGCTGCGGCGTGCCGGCCGGCGCGACCAGCGCGTACCAACCCGGTTGCGGGAATTCCTTCAACCCGGCTTCGCCAATCGTCGGCACGTTCGGCAATCCAGCGGCGCGCCGCGAACCGATCACCGCGATCGGATTGACCTTGCCCGCCTTGGCCTGCACGGCTGCCGTATTCAACACATCCGACATGAGTTGCACCTCGTCGGCCATCACCGCCGTGAGGCCCTTGGCCGCACCGTTGTACGGCACATGGGTGAGCTTCGCGCGGATGCGATGCTCCAGCATCTCCATGATCAGATGCGTGGAGTTGCCCTTGCCCGCCGACGCAAAATTGAGTTTCCCGGGCGCGGCCTTGGCCTTGTCGATCAGGCCCTGCAAATCGTGAATGCCGCTCTGCGGACTCGCGACCAAAAGGAAAGGCGTGTTGACCAACAAAGCCACACCATCAAAGTCGCGTTCGGGGTTGTAGGGCAGCGATTTGTAGGTGAACGGATTGAAGGCCAGATACGACACGCCCGCCACCATGAGCGTGTAGCCATCGTGCGCCTGCTTGGCCACATAGCCCGATGCGACCACGCCGTTCGCGCCCGCTCGGTTCTCCACAATGATTGGAATTTTCAGGGACTTGCCGACATAATCCGCCCACAAACGTCCCAGCACATCGGTGCCACCACCGGGTGCCTGAGGCACGACCAGAGAGATCGGGCGAGTCGGCCATGCGGCAGTCTCCGCCATGGCCACCGGAGACAACAATGAGCAACCAAGTAGCGCAAAAAAAGCGGCGGATCGAATCGTTCGCGAGCGGTAGAAAAACATGCGGCATTCCTTTCGAGGTGAGCGGCATTTTGGAATCGCACCCTCGCTCGCCGCAAATGAATAAAGTGACCGACGCCATAAGCGTTTGCTCATGACCGAACGACTCGAATCCATCCGCTGGGCACGCAAGCTCAAGATGCGCCATCTCGAGGTGCTGCTGGTGCTGTGCAAGCTGCGCAGCATCACCGCCGCGGCGAACGAAATGCACATGACCCAACCAGCGGTGTCGCACTGGCTGGCAGATCTCGAAGAGGTGATTGGGCAAGCGTTGTTCGTGCGCGGTCGACAGCTCTCGCTCACGCAGGCCGGCGAGGTGTTGAAGCGGCACGCGGAACGCATGCTGGGCGATGTGGGACGGGTCAACGAAGAGCTGGCCTCGGTCGGCATGGGCATGACCGGACGGCTGCATATCGGCTCGATCATTTCGGCCACGCCGGCCCTGCTCCCGCAGGCGATTGCGCGCGTTCAAGCGCACTCGCCTCAACTGCGCCTGCAGGTCTCGGAGGCGACCTTCGACCCGCTGCTGGAGCGACTGCGCAGGCGTGAGCTCGACCTGATCATCAGCCCGCTGCACGTGAATGCGATCAAGTCCGGCTTCAAGAGCGAGCTGTTGATCGAAGACACGGTGTCGGTGGTGGTGCGCCCGGGCCATCCCATCCTGGCGTTGCCCACACCGCGCTGGAGCGACGTGGCGCAGCTGCCGTGGGTGATGCCGCCCGCGGACACGCTGATGCGCAAGCAGCTGGAAGCTGCCTTTCACACAGCCGGCATACCCGTGCCGGTGCCGCGCATCGAGGCCGCATCGCTGGTGGTGATTCAGATGATTCTGCGGCAGGGAGACTACATCGGCGTGCTCGCCAGTTCCGTCATTCCCGTGTACCGGCAGATGGGCCTCATCGAGGTGGTCGAGCTGACACCGTGCGTCGACTTTGGTCCCATCGGCATGTTGTGGGATGCCGAGGCCGAAGACAGCAAACTGCTGGCCTTCGCAGACGCGCTCCGAACCGTCGCCGCATCACTGCGCGGCGAGGTGCAAAGCGAAGACCCCAACGGCCCCACCATCAGTTCGGCTTGATCCCCAACTGATGGACGATCACCCCGAGGCGCGCAAGATCGGCACGCGCTCTGGCGGCTGCTTCGGCCGGCGAATTGGCGACGGGCACCCACCCCGCATCGATCAATTTCCTGCGCATCTCCGGCTTCTTGAACGCCTCGGCAATCGCCTGGTTCATGCGCTGGATGATGGCCTGTGGCGTGCCCTTCGGCGCAGCCAATCCAAACCATCCCGAAGCGGTGAATCCCGGCAGGCCCGCCTCCTCCGCCGTAGGTACCTGCGGCATGGACTCGAGGCGTGTGGGCGAGGTCACGAACAACGCCCGCACCTTGTTGGCACGCACATTGGCCATCTGCGCCGCGGCATTGTCGAACGCCGCGTCCACATGCCCACCCATCAGGTCCGTCACCATGGGCGTGCCGCCGCGATACGCGACGATGTTGGCGTCGATGCCCGCCGCCTTCAGAAACATCATCTGCGTGAGATGCGACTGGGTGCCCAGCCCCGCATTGGCGAAGGTGATCTGGCCCGGTTGCTTCTTCGCCAGCGTGATGAACTCCTTGAGATTCTTCGCCGGAAAATCCACATTGGTGATCGCAATGAACGGGATCTCCGTCAGCACCGTGATCGGCACCAGATCATCGACCGGGCTGTACCTCAGCTTGTAGATATGCGGGTTGACCGCCATGGTCCCGCTCGCGCTCAACACCAGCGTGTGACCGTCGGCGGGCGCACGGGCAACGTACTCGAGCGCCGTGGACCCGCCCGCCCCCGGCTTGGCCTCCACGATGACGGCGTTGCCCAGCGCGTGCGACAGAATCTCCGCCACCTGGCGCGTCAGCAAGTCCGACGCGCTGCCGGCGGCGTAGGGGTAGATGATCGTGATGGGACGGTTTTGCAGCGCGTCCGACGCCATGGCGCTTTGCACAAACCAACTGCTTGCCGCGATGGCCGTCAGCGCGAGGCGTCTGTTGAAGGGGCGGATCATTGCGACTCCTGATTCAAGAATTTCAACACAGCGGGTACCGCCATCGCGGTCGGAATGCGCATGGCCTCGACGAGTCGGCACTGTAGGTGTTCTGCGCATCGAGGATATTCAACGAGCCCAAAGTGACACCGTTCCACTGAATCGGCATATTGATGGCGCATTCGCAGCCCAGAGAAAATATCAACTCATGGTCGTAAAACGCCGCCCGGCATTCATCGCGGTTGGTGCACAGTCTGGGCTCTCCGCCCACCACCACGTCACGATAGAACGCGTTCTCCTTGTCGATGGATTTCACACCACCCAACGGATAGTCGCGCGGGTTGCTGCTGTAGATGCGGCGATTCACGCCGCTCTCCAAATCCACGACCAAGATACTGAATAGTCTGTATCCAGGTGATTTTTTCAACAGCGCGGCGATCGCTGAAAAGGTTCTGCGATTTTCGGCGTCGGCGTCGGCATCACCCGCGTTCATCAGAAAGTGCGTCAAAGAGTTCATCTCTGAATTGTGATGAGCGCGCTTTTCCACGGCAAATGAAAAAGTAACGCGCCCACCATTAGCGTTTTCGCATGACCCGGTCAGCCGTGGACCGGGCGAAGCATGCAACTCAGCTCGAACTCGGCTCAGCCCTGCGCGACAGGCCCCCGCGGCAAGCGCGTCAGCAGGCTGATCAGCCAGGTCACCACAAACCCCAGGGGCACGCCAAACACCCCGGCCGAGATCGGATGGATGCCAAACCACAGGCCGTCCACCAGCAGCACATTCGGCACCACGGCGCGCACCATCTCCACCTGCGACAGCAGGTAGTACATGGTGATCAACAAGCCGCAGAGCATGCCCGCAACCGCCCCGGCGCGCGTCGTGCCGCGCCAGAAGATGCCCAGCACCATGGCAGGCACAAAGGCCGATGCGGCGATGGAGAACGAGGCCGAGACCATCGGTAGAATTTCCGAGGGCTTGAGCGCCGCCACAAA
>CALMCS010000626.1 GCA_937862875.1 uncultured Comamonadaceae bacterium | reverse complement strand
TACCGACCATAAAGTCTGCTTCACGCTCAAGTGACTGCTCGGTCGCATGGATGAGTGTCTCGTCGAGGTCAAGAACAAGCAGCTTTCGGTGGCTCATTTGATCAAGGCGTCCAGCGTTTGCATTCAGCTGCCGCCGAAGGTGTTCCGCTGAAGCGACCTGTTGGGCTGCAACGCATGCACCGATACTGCGAAGCAATGCCGCAGCACGGTGACGAAGTTGCTGAGAAAACTGCTTGGGTGAGCTGCCAGCAATCCGCTTCAGTTCGCTGGCGGCTTCCCCAGTGATTGGAAAACCCAGCTCTGCCCATTGCACCGCCAACTCAACCCAATACTCTCCCGGATACCGAAGGCCCATGAGAAATGCGGCGCTTAGTAGAGCCGTGTCAACGCCGGACGCGTCGTTCCAGGGCCGCTCCAGATAGACGAGAGTTGACGGTGGATGCATTGTGAATACCTGATTGCAGCCTGACTAGATTTAGACGACAAACCAAACGCGATTGTCGTTCGTATAAACATAACTCTAGTTGTAGCAGTGAAAGTGAACAAGCGGGAGAGTGCTTTTCAGGTGAACCTAAAAATTTCAAGATCGCTGTCGGTGATGAACACAGAAGGCCAACGATCAAGCGACTGCTCCTGGCCGAGAGCAGTCCTCAGCCAAAATCGCGTCCATCCTCGGAAAGCAGAAAATCCTTGGCAGCCGTTCAGCACTCGAACTGGCTATTCGTACCCGATCGCAAATCAGCGGGTGCAAACGTTCGCGGCCGTTTCGCGTGCCTCGTGCAGACGCCGCCGGGCCTGTGGGCGCAGTGTGACATTGCGCCTGCCTTCATCGTCGACGGTACGCTGCACCAGTCCGATTTTCTCCAGCGGCAGCAGTCGCTGGAGCAGGCGCGAGGGTGGGGTGCTCAAGGTGTACGCGAGCTCCGATGTAGGTGCTGTGCCACCAACGGCCTCCAGCATGGTCAGCAGTACGAAATCTGCCCACAGCAGGCCGTGATGCGTGCCTAGTTCATCGTCGAGTACCCGCACCATCGCCGCGTGCTCCAGGTGCTGGTTTATGCAGGCTTGCAAGGCTTCTTCGTTCATCATGTCAGCCCCTGCAGTTCGCGGTGGATTTGTTCCAGCGCTTTCAGTTCACCCGCGTAGTCGAAGTCCGGATCGTCGCGTTCCTTCACGAGGTCCAGTACAGCGAAGGCGAGTCCGTCTGCGCCGCTGCGATTCCACTCGGCTTGCAATATGCGGTCTGCATGCTTGCCCATGCGCAGTTCGAAGCGCGCACGATTCAACGCCGCGTGCACGTTGCGGCTTGCGCCTAGCCGCTGGTGACCGCTTGCGCGGTCGCGGATCGCGTAGATGCCCATGGGCGGGAATGCATCACGGGCCTCGCGTGCGGCCTCTCGTCGCGCCGAGCGCGATATCTGGTTAGTGGAAGAATCCATCTTTTTTATTCTCCTTGTAGCGGTAGTAGAGGCCGTGCAGCATCAGCATGGCCAAGAAAGCAATGGGACAGGCCCAGAAGACGCCTGCGAGACCGAATCGTGCGTCCAGTGCCACGGCGACCGGTAACTCGACTGCAACGATCGCGGCGATGCTCAGGAGGGGCGGAATCAGCGCCGCACCGCTCGCGCGCAGCGCGCTTACCAGCACGTTGCTCCATCCAAGCAGCACCACACTCCATGCGATGGTGCGCACGATGGCGACGGCTTGTTCAAGCACGGCGCCGGACTCCAGGAACAAGCGCAGCGCGAACGGTGCGAGAAGGTGAACAGCGATGACGAACAGCGTGGTGACTACGGCGTTCGAGCGCAGTCCTGTTCTCACGATTGACGGTACCCTTTCGCGCCGTCCCGCGCCGACTGCGTGGGCGCTGAAAATGGCTGCGGCGATGCCCAGGCTCATCGCAGGAAACTGCACCCAGCTCAGAACCTGAGTCGCCGCACCATATGCAGCGGTCGCGTCCGATCCGTGGCGGTTCACCAGGCCCAGCAGTACGGTCTCCGCAAGAGCCATGGCCAACATCTGCAATGCCGCCGGTAGTCCGATATGCAGCATGCGCAGGGCGACGGTCGCACTTGGCTTCCAGTCTTGCCAACCGGCACCCTGTGCGAGCGGGTGGCCGCCCCGACGCCAACGCCGGATCAACACCATCAGCCCAGCCAGTTGCGCGACGAGCACCGAGCCAGCCACGCCTGCAGCCCCCAAGGGCGTGCTCGCTACCAGCAGCGGCGTGCACACCGCGCCCACAAGTGTCGCGACCAGCAAGGCCCACATGGGCGAGAGCGCGTCCCCTGTGCCGCGGCTCAGGGACAGGCCGGTCCATGTGACGAACACGAAGGGCATCACCAGCAACATGGCGCGGGTATAGCGAATCGCTTCAGGCAGGATGTCCGGCGGCGTTCCCAACGCACGCATCAGCCACGGCGCTGACCACGCGCCTGCCGCCGAGATCGCAAGCCCGATGCCAAGCGCAGCCAAGAAGGCGGTCGCCCCCACTTGCCGCACCTGCGCCGCGTCACGCGCGCCCCATGCCTGTCCTGCAAGAATGGTCGCGCCGGCACCCAGGCCGATGATCAGCGACAGAAGCAAAAAGAACACGGGAAAGAAGGAGGCGGCCGTAGCGATGCCGCGCGCGCCCAGCAGGTGCCCGAGCCAGAAGCCATCGATCAGTCCGCCTGCGCTTTGCAGTGCGTGCGTCAGGATCAAGGGCGTCAGCAATGCAAGGTAGTGCATTCGCAGCGTCGGTGCCTGTCCGGCGTGGGTCGTCGTTTCGGGCTTGTTCATGAGAGTTCCAGAGAAATTTGGGCGTGCGTCTATCCGCAGCGCTGCGGCCTGGAGCCGCGCGCTGGTTGCGAAAAAAAGAATTGAAAAAAGGACTGGCTTAGCTGGGTGTGGATTGGGGGCGCTGTAGCACGTGCGCTCGCACGTCTTTCGGCCATCCGGTCGTCTGCTTCACCGTGAGCTGGTTCAGGGGACCGGTGACGAGACGGCGGTCCTCCAGGACAGCGGTGTTTGTGTGCGGAGTGACGGGATCCATGGTGTGAATTATGCCCGGGTAAAAATTCACAGTAAATACTACCCGGGTAAAATTATTTTGCCGTGGCAAATTTCTGACAACAGCAGGGCTGTTCCCATCACGGCGCCGCGAAGGAGGCCTTGTTTAGGAGGTCCATCCAGAAATAAACGATTGCTATAGTGGGATGCGCGCAATCCAGCGCGCAGAGGTGAATCACCCATGCAAAACGTCATTCGTATCGTTCTTGCTGCAATCGCGTCGACCATCACGGCCTCTGCCTTTGCAGCCCTGCCGGACTCCGGCCTCTGGGCCATAGACACTGAAGTGGATGGCAAGCCCGGTCGTGGCTTTCAGATTGATCGCCAAGGCGGCGAAACCGTTATCGTTTCGTACTACGGCTATCGCGCGGACGGATCTGCGGTGTTCTATCAAGCGGTGGGGAAAATCACCGATGGCAAGTCATTCAGCGCCGATCTCTCGGAGTACAAGAATGGGCGCGCATTCACTGGCAACTACCAATCTGCTGAGTATTCGGGTTCCGTCGGAACCATCAAAGTGGTATTCGATACGGCCGAAAGCGGAGCAATCACATTACCCGGAACGTACGCAAAACCCATTTCCCGGTACTCTTTCGAAGACACATCGCGGCGGCTCCTGGCCAGCCACTTCGATTACATCTCGATAGCCAGAAAGGGCCCCCTCGCTGCAAAAAATTCAGGCTACCTGTACTTTTCTATTGAAGGCAACGAGCTACTCATGTTCGAGAACTCCAATAGCGGATTGAAATGCCAGTACTCAGGTGGTACTTTCGAGCAAAAGGGCGACAGCTTTCGTTCGCGCGGAGTAGTGAGCTGTCAAGGGGGGAAAGTTCCGATGACCAACATCCCTTATCGCCTCGATCAATTGAAAGTGGATGAGACTGGCGTGCTTACAGGGAATATCTATATCGATGATGCTCCGATAGAGCTCCAGGGCGTTGTTGCATAAATCGGCCA
>CALMCS010000625.1 GCA_937862875.1 uncultured Comamonadaceae bacterium | reverse complement strand
GCGTCGTCCAGATCGCCTGTGCGGATGCGGATCACGCGTTCTACTTCTGTGACGAAGATTTTGCCGTCGCCGATTTTTCCGGTGCGGGCTGCGCTGACGATGGAGTCTACGCAGCGGTCGACGTCAGCGGCCTGGACCACGACTTCGATCTTGACCTTGGGCAGGAAGTCGAGCACGTACTCTGCGCCGCGGTAGAGCTCGGTGTGGCCTTTTTGACGGCCAAAGCCTTTGACTTCTGTGACTGTGAGACCCGTTACACCGCACTCTGCCAATGCCTCGCGGACTTCTTCGAGTTTGAATGGCTTGATGACTGCGGTGATCATTTTCATGATGGGGAACTCCTGATGATTTTCTATCTAGACTGACCGGAACTCAGAGGCCGTGGGCAGCAATCGCCGCCACACCTGCCTCGTCAAGCCCGGAATTTATTGGTGATCGGGTAGCGCCAGTCCTTGCCGAAACTGCGCCGCGTCACACGCACGCCCACGGGGGCCTGGCGACGTTTGTATTCATTGATCTTAATGAGTCGCGTGACTCGGTCGACATCGGCCTGCGAAAAACCCGCATGAACAATGGAGGCAATGGGCTCGTCTCGCTCCATGTAGCGCTCGACGATGGCATCCAGAATCTCGTATGCGGGCAGGCTGTCCTGGTCCGTCTGGTCCGGGCGCAGCTCGGCGCTTGGTGGACGCGTGATGATGCGCTCGGGGATCGGGTTCGCACCGCCATCGAACGGATCATTCAGATTGCGCCAACGCGCCAAGGCAAACACGCGAGTCTTGACCACATCCTTGATGACCGCGAAGCCACCGGCCATGTCACCGTACAGCGTGCAATAGCCGGTCGCCATCTCGCTCTTGTTGCCCGTGGTGAGCACCATCGAGCCAAACTTGTTCGACAGCGCCATCAGCAGCGTGCCGCGAATCCGCGCCTGCAGATTCTCTTCCGTGGTGTCTTCCGCCAGACCCGCGAAATCGTGCGCCAGCGCGGCCTTGAAGGCCTCGAACTGCGGCGCGATGGAAATTTCTTCGTACTGCACATTGAGGCGCGCAGCCATCTCGCGCGCGTCGATCCAGCTGATGTCGGCGGTATAGGGCGACGGCATCATCACCGTGCGAACCTTCTCCGCACCCAAGGCATCCACCGCGATCGCGAGCACCAGGGCGGAATCGATACCGCCCGACAAGCCCAGCAGCACGCCGGGGAAACCGTTCTTGCCGACATAGTCGCGCACACCGGTGACCAATGCGGCCCACATCTCGCCTTCCCATGACAGGACGGGAGCCAGCGCACCGCTCAAGCGAATGGCGGCGTCGCCATTCACCGCCACATCCACCTGGGCGAGCAATTCCTCAAACGCAGGCGCGCGCATCGCAACGCTGCCATCGGCATTCAGTGCAAACGATGCACCTTCAAACACGACCTCGTCCTGGCCACCGACCAAGTGCGAATACACCAGCGGCAGACCGGTCTCACGCACCCGGGCCCGCATGGCCTCTTCGCGCTCGGCGCTCTTGCCGAGATGAAACGGCGAAGCGTTGATGCAGACAATCAGCTGCGCCCCAGCATCGGCCGCCGCGCGTGCGGGTTCGGGAAACCAGGCATCTTCGCAAATGAGCAGGCCAACGCGAACGCCATCCACCTCGAACACGCAATTGCCATGGCCGGCGATGAAGTAGCGCTGCTCATCAAACACCTCGTAATTGGGCAGGCGCTGCTTGGCATAGGTCTGCTCGATCTGCCCTGCCCGCACGACGCTGGCAGCGTTGTGACAACGTCCACCGGGCTCGCCGGGAATGTGCTCGGGATGACCGACCACCAACGCCAACTCCGGCCAATCGGCCGAGGCTTTGGCGATCTCCGCCAGTGCGCTGGAGCAAGCGTCGAGAAACGCCGGACGCAGGTACAGGTCCTCTGCGGCATACGCCGTCAGCGCAAGCTCGGGCGTGAGCAGCATGCGAGCGCCAGCAGCATGTGCTGAGCGCGCGGCATCGATGATTTTTTGGGCGTTGCCCTGGATATCACCCACGACAAAATTCTGTTGGGCGATGCTGATGGCAAATGACATGGTGAGAGCGAATGTGACTGCGCGGCCATTATGTCATCGCACTTTCACCCGCGCGGGCGAGTCCGGCAAAGGCCTTGGGCAAAAGTTTTCCCCACAAACCTTTGACAGCACTGTGCACAACTTGAGCGTTACTCTGTATGCAGCGCTCAAGCCGTTGAAGTAAAAGGACTTTTTGGAATCGCTGCTTTTTTGGGCAGCCGGTGCCTGTGTGGCCGTTTTCGCCTGCCGGTGATTTGAACTTACTGCAGTGCGTGAGCTTGATGCCCAGGTTGCCCTTGTCCAGCCTTTGTTGCCCAACACGGCGCAGGCGATTTTGGGTCAAAGGGCATGGCATGGCTGGCGTTTGGGCAACATCGCCAGCTGGTGTCGCAGATCGGCGTTGTTGCATAAATCGGCCATAGGGCAAGACATCCCCAATCCCAAATGGA
>CALMCS010000624.1 GCA_937862875.1 uncultured Comamonadaceae bacterium | reverse complement strand
CTCGCCTACATGCTCGCGCGTGGCTACAAGGGCGAGTTGTATCCCGTCAACCCGGGGCGCGCGGAAGTACAGGGGCTGCGCAGCTATCCCAGCATTGCCGCCATCGGCAAGCCGATCGACCTGGCCATCGTCGGCACGGCTGCGGCCCATGTGGAGGCGGTGGTTCGTGAAGGCATTGCCGCGGGGGTGAAGGCCTTCGTGATTTTTTCGTCGGGCTTTGCGGAACTGGATGAAGCCGGTCGCGTTCTGCAGACGCGCCTGTCGGATCTGGCGAAGCAGCACGGCGTGGTGATTCTGGGCCCCAATTGTCTGGGTATCGTGAACAGCAGCACGGGCCTGATGGCCACGTTCACCACGGCACTGGAAAGCCACAAACTGCGCTCGGGGCGTTTCTCCTTTGTCAGCCAGAGCGGTGCGCTCGGCGCGTATTGGATGGACATCGTGCTGCGCAGCGGAATCGGCTTCAGCAACTGGATCACCACCGGCAACGAATGCGACATGGACGCGGCCGAAGCCATCGACTTTCTGGTGTCCGATCCCCAAACCGAGGTGATCGGCATCTACATCGAGGACATTCGCCGCACGCAAGCCTTCCGCGCGGCACTCGACCGCGCCGCGCGTGCCGGTAAACCGGTCATCGCCATCAAGGCGGGCAGCTCGAGCGCTGGCGCCGCCGCTGCCGCCTCCCACACCGGCGCACTGGCGGGGGACGACGCGCTGTACGACGCCTGCCTCTCGCAACACGGTGCGATGCGCGTGCAGAGTCTCACGGAGATGATGGACGCGGCGCGCCTGCTCCTGCACAAAGCCACGCCGCTCGGCCCTCAACTGGCCGTGATGACGGTCTCGGGCGGCGCGGGCGTTCTGATTGCCGATGCCTGCGAGCCGCGCGGCCTGCAGCTTCCGCAGCTGCGTCCCGATGTGCAGGCCGCCTTGGTCCCCGTGCTGCCGAGCTTCGTGCACCCGGCCAATCCGCTCGATATCACCGGCAACGTGCTGCAGGACACTCCGATGATCGGACGCGCCATGCAGTGCCTCGCCGCCGACAAGGACACCAGTGCGATCGTGCTCTTCATCGGGATGATGCACAGCATTGCCGACGCGTTCGTGCAGGCGCTGTCCGAGGCACGCAAGCAGGTGCACTGCCCCATCATCGTGATCTGGGTGGGCGCGCTGGAAAGCAGCATTCAGGCGCTGGAGGCGGTTGGCATTCCGGTGTTTCTCGACATTCCACAGGCGGCAACCGCCATGTCCCGCAGCCTGTGGCTCGCCAACGCACAGGCGCGGATCGCTCAGAGCCCCTTGATTGAGACGCCCCCGGCAAAGAGCGATGACGGTGGATCGGCACCCACGCTTTCCGAATGGGATGGCAAGCAGCTGCTAGCCCATCAAAACGACATCGAACTGCCCAAGGGCTTCTTGCTCAAGAAGGGCGAGCCATTGCCCACGCATCTGAGCTTTCCCTTGGTCGCCAAGATCCAGTCCGCCCAACTGCTGCACAAGAGCGATGCTGGTGGCGTGATTCTGCGCATCCAGACCCCACAGGCCCTGGCCGAGGCGGCCGACCGGCTCTTCACGCTGGGCGAAACACTCCAACTCCCGGTGCAAGGCGTGCTGATCGAAGAGATGCTGCCCTTCGATCACGAGCTGCTGATCGGTTTGCGCCGCGATGCCCGCTTTGGCCCGGTACTGACCATCGCCCGCGGCGGTGTGGAGGCGGAGCTGGATCCCGACGTGGTCAATCTGCTGCTGCCGGCAAGCCCCAAGGACATCGCGGAGGCCATCGAGCGCCTGCGCTGCGCCAGGCTGCTGCACGGCTTCAGAGGCCAACCGGGCGTGGATATCGCACGGCTCGCCGCCCGCATTGCTGCGCTGTGTACCTGGTTCACAGCGCAGCAACTGCGCGAGGTGGAAATCAACCCGCTGGCCCTGCGCGGCGACCGGGCCTGGGCTCTGGACGCCTTGATTACGCCGCAGTCGGCTTGAGAGCCGAAGCATCATTGCTAGAATTTGCGGAAGTCCGTTGATTCACCCTGCAAGCCCTCGCAATGGATTCCTGCGGGGGCTGTTCGCTTTCAAGCGGCGAAAAAACAGCGCCGCAAGCGGCAAAACGCTCCAACCCATCGAGCCATTTCCTACATTCGACAAGCCAGCCACTCGATGACAGATACTTCTCCTCCCGAAAAACTGGTGGGTGCCCTGAGTTCCGGTCTCAAGATCCTGCGGTACCTCGCAAGCTCTTCGACCTCCCATGGCGTCTCGCGGATTGCCAAAGATCTGGATTTGAATGCCAGTACCTGCTTCAATCTGCTCAAAACCCTGGTCCACGAACGGCTGGTGACGTTTGACGACTCCACCAAGACCTACAGCATCGGGCTGGGCCTGGTCGAACTGGCCAAAGGCTCGCTCGAAAAGGCCTCCTACGTTCGCCTGATGCGCCCGCATCTGCAGGAGCTCGCCGCGCGCCACAACATCACCACCACGCTGTGGCAAAAGACACGCGACGATCGGGTGGTGCTGGTCGATTTGGCGGAAAGCGGATCCACCATGCGCATTCACATGAGCATCGGCCAACGCCTGCCCATGTATATCGCCGCACTGGGACGCTGCATGGCCGCACACTCCGGCCTGACCAACGTGGAGCTGCGCCGCAAGATCAGCGAGCTGCGCTGGGAAGACGGCCCGAGCTTCGAGACCTATATGCGCGACGTCGAAGACGTGCGCCGCAAGGGCTATGCCGTCGACAACGGCAACTACGTCAAGGGCGTGCTGACCGTCTCCTCCCCGATTCTCGACGTGCAGCGCGATCCCGTCATGGCGGTGAGCGTGGTCGGGTTCGCCACCCAGTTCTCGGAGAACTCCCTGCAGGCGCTGTGCGAAGACCTGCGCGAGCGCTGCAGAGAGGCCACTACGGCGCTGTCCGGCGGAGCCGTCAAGCAGCTGTGGAGTGAGGATACCGGGCACGCTTGAAGCCCGCGATGGGACCGCCGATGGATCAATTCACAACGATCCCGGCGTCCTTGATGATCTTCTGATACTTGCCCGAATCGGCCTTGATGTACGCGCCAAACTGCGCAGGCGTGCCAGCAGCGACTTCCATGCCCTGCTTGGCCAACGCCACCCGCACCTCGGGTTGGGCCAGCACGTCGTTGAGTTCACGGTTGACTCTGTCGATGGTCGACGCCGCAACTCCTGCTGGTGCCAGAATTCCGAACCAGAGATCGAAGGAATCGTTCTTCAACGTCTCGACTTGCGACAGTGTGGGCAGGTTGGGAAGCGCCGCCGCGGGCTTGTCC
>CALMCS010000623.1 GCA_937862875.1 uncultured Comamonadaceae bacterium | reverse complement strand
TGATGCACGGCGTCGTCACGCCGAACATCGTGAGACCGAAGACGGGCTTGTCGTCTGGGGTGTTGTCGCGCGCGCCACTGGCCATGCCGGCGATGGCGTTGGCCGCATTGGCAAGCACCACGCGCGAGATGCTGTTGAGGCCGGCAATGTCGGTGATGGAGTTCACCATGTAGATGTCGTTGGGCCCCACATAGGCGCTCACGTTGCCCGCGGCCATCGTGGAGACCATCACGCGCGGCGTGCCGACCGGCAGGGCGCGCATGCCTTGCGTGACAACCACGGTGCCGCCCGATCCGCCGAGGCCGATCACGCCGGCGATGTCGTCGCGGTTGCGGATGAATTGCTCGAACGCATCACCCATCGCGGCGACGGCGGTTCCGCGGTCTCCGGTGAAGACGGCCGCAGCACCTTGCGGATGGCTGGCGGCGACGATCTTGGCGCTGAAATCCGCCGTGGCGGAGGGGTGGTGCGTCGACACATCGACCAGCAGGGCCTTCAAGCCCTGTTGGCGAATCCGGTCGACGACGTAGGCCAGTTCGGATTCTTTGGTGTCGCAACAACCGACGACGTAAATCGCTTTTCCGATGCTCATGGATGGTCTCCGCAGGTGGGTGGTGAATGAACGGTGTGAACCAGGTTCTGAAGTTGCCGGAAGTTGCGGGTCATGGCAAAGTCCAGTTGAAGGAAAGTGGACTATGAAACGCATTTCGGCGGCCAGAGTGAGCCGTTTGATCGTCGGTTGGCAGGTGGGCGACAGGAATCTGGCCGAGCGGCTGTGTCTGGCGCTTGGCAAGCTGATCGCCGCGCGCGAGCTGCCGGTAGGGGCCTTGTTGCCGTCCGAGCGCACGCTGGCGGCGGCGCTGGTGGTGAGCCGCGGCACGGTGGTCTCGGCCTATGGATTGCTGCGCGACGCGCAGTTCGTGACCAGCCAGCAGGGCAGCGGCTACCGCATCATTGCCTCGTCCAACTCACCCGGCGAGGTGCACAACCGCCTGGTGGGCGAGGTGGTGGCTGCCGCCCAGGACATCGACATGAGCAGCGGCGCGCTGCAATCCTCGCCGGTGCTGGTGGAGCTTCTCAACGGGCTGCAGGGCAGCGATCTGGCGAGCATCGTGACGGGGCTGGGATATGACGCCTACGGGCTGCCCGAGCTTCGGGCTGCGGTGGCGCGGTATTACAGCGATCTGGGGCTGCCGACGCGCAGCGAGAATATTCTGATCACCAGTGGCGCGCAGCAGGCCGTCTGGTTGCTCGCCAACGCGTTCGTGGATCCATCGGATCTGGTGCTGCTCGAAGACCCCACGTACCGCGGATCGATGGAGGCCTTTCGCCGCCGCAATGCCCGCTTTGCCAGCGCACGCGTGACCCACACCGGCTTCGATTGGCAGGACTTGGAGGCGCAGCTGCAGCAGTCCCCCCAGCTGTTCTATCTGTTCGCCGACTGCCAGAACCCCACCGGCCGCACGCTGGACGACGCGGCGCGGGCGCGCCTGGCGGAGCTGCTGCGGCGCTATCCCACCTTGGTCGTGGAGGATGGCTCGCAATCCGAATTGGCGCTGGACGCCGCGGATGCGCCTCATCTGCCCTTGGCGGCGCATTTTCAGGGCGACCAGAGCGAACGGATTGCCACCATCGGCACGCTGTCCAAGCTGTTCTGGGGCGGGCTGCGCGTGGGCTGGGTGCGCTCGGGCGCGGCGGTGATTGCGCGCCTGGCCAGCATGAAGGCGGTGAACGATCTGGGCTCGTCACGTTTCGATCAGCGTCTGGCGGTGGAGCTGTTCGAACGCCTGCCGCAGGGACGCAGTTGGCGGCGCGCCGAGATTCAGTCCACCTTGCAGACCGCCGAGCAACTGATTCGCGAGCATGGCGGAGCCGATTGGCAATGGCACCGGCCGGCAGGCGGCACGGCGATGTGGATTCGGATTCCCGGCGCGGACGCGGTGGCGCTGTGCCAGTCCGCCGCGCGGCAGGGGTTGCTACTGTCGGCGGGGCCGGGATATTCGGTGACAGAAAGTTTTGGCGATCACATCCGATTGCCCTTTGTGCGACCTAAGCCGACTATCGCCTACACGGTGGATCTGATTGCGCAGCTCCGACAAAAGCAGGGTAAAGCGATCGCCGCCGATGCCGAGCAGCCAGTGCAAAAACTATGAGTGCGTGAGAAGCGGTGGAGAAGTTTGATACAAATTCTCGGCAGCGCTCCGGGGGAGTTGGGTGGCCGGCCATGGCGCGCCGATATGATGTTTGGATATGACCAGCTACACCCATCCTGCCGACGTTCGCCAACTGTTTGATCTGCAATTTCGGGCGAGCAGGGAGCAGGTCGATGTTCCCTTGCTGGTGCGCCGTGAACGTCTGCTGCGACTCGGAAAAATGCTGCACGAACATGGCCCCGTGCTGGCCGCTGCGGTGCAGGCGGACTTCGGTGTGCGCTCGCCGCGTTTGACCGAAGTTGCCGACCTGTTCGTGCTGCGCGCACAACTGTCGCACACGCTCAAGAAGCTCTCGCGCTGGGTGAAGCCCAAGCGCGTTTCCACGCCCCTGTTTCTGATGCCGGCACGCGGCTGGATCGAGCGCCAACCACTCGGCGTGGTGGGCATCATCTCGCCCTGGAATTACCCGCTGCAACTGGCTCTCGCCCCGGCGATCGACGCCATCGCCGCCGGCAACCGCGTGATGATCAAGACCAGCGAACTCACGCCCCATACCTCGGCGCAACTGGCGGGGCTGGTGGCGCAGTTTTTTGCACCCGACGAGATGTGCGTCGTGCAGGGCGATGCGGCCGTGGCGGCGCTGGTGGCGTCCTTGCCGTTCGATCATCTGGTGTTCACCGGCTCCACCGCAGTAGGCCGCAAGGTGGCATTGGCCGCGGCTGCGAATCTCACACCCACGACGCTCGAGCTGGGCGGCAAGTCGCCGTGCATCATCGACGCGGATTGCAACCTGCAGGACGCGGCATTGAAGATCGCCCACGGCAAGCTGCTCAACGCCGGCCAGACCTGCATTGCGCCCGACTACATCTTGCTGCCACGCGGCAAGGAGGCGGCCTTCACAGAAGCGTATCGCGCAGCGGTGGCCCGCTTGTTCCCGTACTTTGAAGGCAACCCGGATTACGCGTCGATCA
>CALMCS010000622.1 GCA_937862875.1 uncultured Comamonadaceae bacterium | reverse complement strand
GGATCTGCTCCACCAATCGGGCGATGTCGCGCGCCGAAGGCTCGGATTCGGTGGACAGACCCCGAACCGGCACGAAGCGCAGCCCATAGGCCTGCGTGAAGTAACCAAAGGCGTCGTGGGTGGAGATTACATTGCGACGCTCAGCAGGCAATGCCGCAAACCGCGTGCGAAGGCTGGCATCAAGTGCGTTGAGACGAGCAACATACTCCGCCGCCCTCGCGCGGTAGTAAGCCCCATTCGACGGCTCCGCCTGCGCCAGGCCTTGCTCGATGTTCTTCACATAGACCACAACGTTCCTGACATCTTGCCAGGCGTGCGGGTCCTGGGCCCGAGCATGCGAGTGCCCATGGTGATCTTTCGCGCCATGCCCTGGCTCTGCAAGCGCGAGCGGCCGAATACCTCGCGAGGCCACGATCTCCTGCCCCTTGAAGCCAGAGGCCTTCTTCAGACGAGGGAGCCAGCCCTCGAAACCTAGACCGTTGGACACCAGCACCCGTGCCTGTTGCAATTGCCGGGCCTGCTGCGGCGTGGGCTCAAAAACATGAGCATCGCCATCCGGCCCGACCAACTCCGTGACACTCACCAACTCCCCGCCAACCTCGCGCACCAGGTCTGCCAGGATGGAAAAGCTGGCCACCACCGGCAGCGGTGGCGCAGCGGCCCAGACGGGCAATGAGCAGCTCAGTGCGGCGCCCAGCAAGGCGCGGCGATTGAAGGGGAAGAATGTCATGGTGAGACTCCTGTTTTGAGACGAACAATATGCTTCGCGGCCTGCCGGCGGTGTGCGAGCACGCTGCCAAACGGTCCAACGGACAGCGACAGCGCATACAGGCTCCCCAAACTCAGCGTGATGGCGGCCGATGCAGCGATGCCCACGTGAAACGACACCAGCAATCCGATGACGCTGCCCAGCACGGCCACTACGACCGCCATGGCCATCTGCGGACCCACACCGCGTACCCAGAAGCGCGCTGACGCCGCGGGTAGCACGACGAAGGCCACGGACATCAAGGTTCCCAACGAATGAAACCCTCCCACCAAGTTCAGCACCAGCAGCGCCATGAAGACGGCATGGGCCAGTTCACCCTGGCGCCCTTGCAGGCGTAAGAAACCAGGATCGAAGCACTCCACGATCAGGGGGCGGTAGATCAATGCCAACGCCAGCAGGGAAGCCGTGGCGATGGAAGCGGTCAGGAGCAAGGTGGGATCGTCGAGTGCCAGCACCGAGCCGAACAGCACATGCAGCAGATCGACGTTGGAGCCGCGCAGCGAGATCAGCAACACGCCCAGTGCCAGAGAGATCAGGTAGAAGCCGGCGAAGCTCGCATCTTCGCGCAGCGCCGTATGCCGGGTGACCACGCCTGACAGCAACGCCACCAGCAGGCCAGCCAGCAGGCCGCCGATGGACATGGCGGGCAGGGACAGTCCGAAGATCAGATAGCCCAGCGCGGCGCCCGGCAGGATGGCATGCGACATCGCGTCGCCGACCAAGCTCATGCGCCGCAAAAGCAAGATCGTCCCCAGCGGGGCGGCACCGGCACTCAGGGCCAAGCATCCCGCCAGCGCACGCCGCATGAATCCGTATTCGGCGAATGGGGACCAAATCTCGCCGATCATGCACGCGCTCCCACCAATTCCTGTGCATCTAATGCGCTCCGGGTGGCGCCCCAGGCCAGTACCCGCTCGGCCAAAACCAGGGTTTGCGGAAAATGCGTCCGCACCAACTGGCGGTCGTGCAGCACTGCAATCACCGTCCTACCCTGCGCATGCCATGCGTGGATGAGCTGCAGCAATGTGAGGACCGTGGGCTCATCGACGCCAGAGAATGGTTCGTCGAGCAGTATCACCGACGGGTCCTGAGCCAGCAGGCGTGCAAAGCGCATGCGCTGAAACTGTCCTCCGGACAACTCGCCGATCCAGTGTGAGGCTTGGTCTTGCAGCCCCACGGCAACAATGGCTTCGTCAACCCGGCGGGCGAGCGTTCGTGACACAGCGCGCAGGCCGCCAATGCGGGTCCACAGCCCTACGGCCACAAAATCTTCGACACGAACCGGAAATTGAGGCTCTATTTCGCTGGCCTGGGCCAGATAACCGAGTGCTGACTGCGGATACCTGGATTCGACCGTTCCCCGCAAGGGCCGCAACAGCCCAAGCAATCCTTTGAGCAAGGTGGATTTGCCCGCGCCATTGGGGCCGACAATGGCTGTCATGGTGCCCTCAGTGAAT
>CALMCS010000621.1 GCA_937862875.1 uncultured Comamonadaceae bacterium | reverse complement strand
AAAAGAAAGGCGGCCCGAGAGCCGCCCTTCCTGGTGTGCGAGCGCAGCGCTGCGCTGTCGCTCAGTGATTGCCGAGATACAACTGCGCCATGCGCTCATCGTCCAGTAGCGCTTGCGCTTGCCCGTTGAGCACGCTCTTGCCCTGGTCGAGGATGTAGCCCTGCTGGCTGATCTGCAGCGCCTGTCGTGCGCGCTGCTCCACCATCAAGACCGCCACACCCTGCGATGGCAGCTTCTTGACCATGTCGAACACCTTGCCAACCAGCGACGGAGCGAGCGCCGCCGTGGGTTCATCCAGAACCATCACGCGTGGCGATGGCATAAGGGCGCGTGCAAATGCCAGCTGCTGGCGTTCTCCGCCCGAGAGGTTGCTGGCGTGTTGAGACAGTCGTTCAACCAGCGCCGGAAAGTCCACCAGCACTTCTTCCATGCGGCGCTTGAGGTGCTTCACCCCACGGACCACCAACAGATTTTCCTTCACCGTCAGCGAAGGAAACACGTTGGCGACCTGCGGCACGTAGGCGAGTCCGGCGTCGAAACGGTCTTCCGCCGATAGCTTGGTGATGGCCTTGCCATCCAGGTAGATGTCGCCCTGCACGCGTGGCAGCAAGCCCAGCAGCGCTTTGACCAGCGTGGATTTGCCCGCGCCGTTGGTTCCCGCGATGGTGACGATCTCGTTCGGCAGCACGCGCAAATCGATGCCGTGGATGATGTCCACTTCCGAATAGCCGCCGCGCAGTTGCTTCAACTCGAGCAAGCTCTTCTGTTCCTGTGAACTCATACCATCCCTCCCATATACGCTTCCTGAACGCGTGGATCGTCCAGCACCGCCTGCGGATCACCTTCGGCAAGAATGCGTCCGCGGTCCATGACGATCATCCTGTTGGACAACGCCTTGAGCGCCTGCAGATGGTGCTCGATGACGATGAACGCAATCCCTTGCGCGTTGAGTTGCTGCACGCGATCGCAGATCTCTTCGATCAGCACCGGGTTCACGCCGGCGAATGGCTCGTCCAGCAAGATGCAGCGCGGGTCGAGCATCAGCACGCGGCCCAGCTCCACCAGCTTCTTCTGGCCACCGGACAGCCCTCCGGCCTTCACGTCGCGAACCCGCGCGAGGTTCAGGAATTGGAGGATGCCGTCGGCCTTTTCCGCCAGCAGTGCTTCGTGTGCACGCAGCCCTTTGGTCGAGACAAAGGCATTGAACATGCGTTCGGCCGCTGGATTGGGCGCTGCCACCATCAGGTTCTCATGCACCGTGAGCGACTTGAACTCGCGCGGCACCTGAAACGTGCGCACCAATCCCAGGCGCGCGCGCCGATACGGCGCGAGCTTGGTGATGTTCTGGCCGGCAAATTGGATCTGGCCTTCGTCCGCAGGTTGCTGTCCGGCAATCGCCGCAAACAAGGTGCTCTTGCCCGCACCGTTGGTTCCGGCGATGCCGAGAATTTCCTTTTCGGCGAGTTGCAGCGACACCTTGTCGACGGCCTTGAATCCACCGAACTGCCGCGTGACTGAGTTGACTGTCAACATCATTGCGACTTGCCTCCAAAAATTCCGTTGGGTCGATACAAGGTCACCAGAATCAATGCCAGCCCTACCGCCGCGAGTCGCAAGCTCGCCATGCCCACTTCGGAAACACCGGGGATCCAGTCCTTCACGAAACGCGAGCCCTCCAGGAACACCATCAGCAGGAGCGTGCCGAACAAGGCTCCGCGCACGCTTCCGGTGCCGCCCATGACGAGACCCATCCACACATAGAACGTGATCAGCGGAATGAACTGCTCCGGCGTGATGAAGGTGATGAAGTGCGCATAGAACGCACCCGCCAAACCGGCCAGCGCCGCACCCAGCATGAACACCTGCACCTTGAACCAGGCCGGATCCTTGCCCAGCGCCGTCAGCGCGGGCTCATCGTCGCCAATGGCGCGCAGCAAGCGACCGAAGGGGCTGCGCGACAGGCGCAGCGTGCCCCAGGCCACGATGCCGGTGATGACGGCCAACAGCACGAACGTGGCGATGTCACCCGCGGGAGAGCTCCAACCCGCAAACAGCTTGGGCAATCCCGGCAGGCCTTGAACGCCCTTGGTCAGCCATTCTTCCTGCTGAATCGTGATGCGGATCGCCTCGGAAAAACCCAGCGTCACAATCGCCAGATAGTCGTCACGCAAGCGCAGGGACAGCAGGCCGATCGGCAACGCGAAGAGCCCGGCGACGATCATCGCC
>CALMCS010000620.1 GCA_937862875.1 uncultured Comamonadaceae bacterium | reverse complement strand
GGCGCTTCCGCGGTGCGATACTTGGCCTCATGCGGTTAAAACGCCTATCCGTTCTCATAGAACGCCCATTGGCCCGACTGTTAATCCGTAGGTCCCTGGTTCGAGCCCAGGTCGGGGAGCCAATAAACACCGAAGTCAGCAGGTTTGCGCCTGCTGACTTTTTTGTTTTCTGGGCTTGGCTGGTGCCTTTCTGGTGCCAGGTCAGCGATCCGATCCGAGATTCAGCTCAGGCCGGCTCAGCGCGCCGGCCGCGGCTCGACGATCGGGAACATGTTCGGGAAAGTCTCGAACAGGCCGAGCATCTCGCCGACCTTCGCCGGGTTGCCCGTCACCTTGATCTGCCCGGCCTGCATCGCCGCCGGGAAGGTGGTCTGCTGCAGCGAGATGGTGTCCAGCGTGGCGCGCGTCAGCGTCAGCGTCGCGTCGGCGTTCGGGGCCTGCGTGCCCTCGGCATAGGTCAGCGCGCTGTTCTCCAGGTTCAACACGAAGTTCTGCTTGGTGTCCGTGAACTGCCAGTTCAGCACGATGGTCTTGCCCTGCGCCTTGTCGCCGTTCAGGCGCACGCCCAGGTAGTCGAAGAACATGTCCAGCGGCACGGCGCGGATCACGTCCGGCGCGGCGGTGCTGATCGAAGGCAGCTTGGGCACACCGTTGCGCAGCTCCCACGCGCCTTGCAGGTACGCATTGCGTGCCGTCGCCGACTCCACCTGGTAGCCCATCTGTTCCAGCGCATCGGCGCCGAGCTCGCGGGCCTGCTTGTTGGTCGGGTCGGCAAACACCAGCTGCGACATCACCTGCGCGACCCAGCGGTACTCGCCCTTGGCGAAGTCCTCGCGAGCGCGCTTGAGCACCGCGTCGGCGCCGCCCATGTACTCGACGGCCTTGCGTCCGGCGTCCACCGGCGGCAGCGCGTGCAGATTGGCGGGGTTGGCGTCGTAGTAGCCCAGGTAGCGCTGGTAGATCGCCTTGACGTTGTGCTTCAGGTCGCCGTAGAAGCTGTAGGTCGACCAGTCCTGGCGCAAGCTGGGCGGCATCTTCATCGTCTCGGCGATCTCGGCGCCGACGTAGCCCTGGTTCATCAGGCGCAGCGTCTGGTCGTGCAGGTACTTGTAGCTGTCGCGCTGGATCTTCAGGTAGTTCTGCACCCGGGGGGCCGTCCACACCGGCCAGTGGTGCTGGGCGATCATGATCTCGCTGCCGGCACCGTAGCGCTGCAGCGCGCCGCCGAGGTACTTCGACCAGGCCAGCGCGTCGCGCACCTGCGCACCGCGCATCGGCAGCAGGTTGTGGAAGTTCTGCGTGCCGATCTCCGCCATGTTCAGCACCTTGAACTGCGGATAGAACATGATGAACTCGGCCGGCGCTTCGGCGCCCGGCGTGTTCTCGAACACGATGTCGATGCCATCGATGCGATGCGTCTCGACCGGCTTTTCGATCAGCATCGTCGGCGGGATCAGCGAAATCGTTCCCAGCGGCACGGACTTGCCGAGGCCGGCATCGACCTGGCCCTTCTCGCCGCGCGGCAGCAGCATGCCGAACTGGTACAGCGCACGGCGTGACATGGCATTGCCGGCGATCACGTTCTCGCCGACCGCTTCTTCCATGAAGCCCTTCGGAGCAATGATCTTGACGCGCCCCGAAGCCACATCCGCATCGGTGACCACGCCGCGCACGCCGCCAAAGTGGTCGGCGTGGCTGTGCGTGTAGATCACCGCCACCACCGGCTTTTTCGGCCGGTGCTTGAAGTACAGGTCCATGCCGGCCTTGGCGGTTTCCACCGCTGTCATCGGGTCGATGACGATGAGACCGGTATCGCCTTCGATGATCGTCATGTTCGACAGGTCGAGGCCGCGCAGCTGGTACATGCGGTCGGTGACCTTGAACAGGCCATTGACCATGTTCACGCGGGCGTGGCGCCAAAGCGCCGGGTTGACGCTGTCGGGCGCCTGCTCCTTGGCCAGAAACTCGAAGGGCTTCAGTGACCAGGCCGGACGGCCGCTGGGGCCCATGATGACCTGGTCGCCGAAGGCCTCGATCAGGCCGCGCTTCGCGTCGTCGAAGGACTGCGTGTTGGCCAGTGGCAGCTGGGTCGCCACGGTGCGGTTCGCGGCGCGTGTCGCTTCGGTCGCGTCCTTGGACGCGGTCGGCGTGGCCGCGGCCTGGGCGGCGGGCGCCGCGGGCTGCTGGGCGCAACCTGCGAACAGGGAAGCCGCGAGCAGCGCGGTCAAGGTCGGGACGATCTTCTTCATGATTTCAATCTCCTGCGGAGGGGTTTCTTGTGGGTCTTCTGGGGAGTCTTGTGGGTGTGCTTCAGGCCAGCGCCTTGGCCAGCGCCGCGCCGTTCTTTGAAGCGTTGGCGTAGATGCTTTCCTGCGGATTCACGCCCAGCGAGGTGGGGAACACCGAGCCGTCGATCACCGACAGGTTCTCGATCGCACGGTGCCGACCCCATTCATCGACCACCGAGGTCTTGACATCGCCGCCCATCTGGCAGCCGCCCATCACGTGCGCCGAGCCGGCGAGCATGCGCATCAGGCCCATCGGCGCGCTGCTCATCCAGGTCTTCGCTTCGGCCATGCTCTTCAAGGGCATGCCGTCGATGTGCATCGGGATCACGAACTCGGCCCCGGCTGCGAACTGGATCTCCATGATCTCGAGCATGCTCTTGACCAGGCTGTTCATCAGGTAGTCGTCGATGGGATAGTCGAGGCTGGCGCCGATGTCGCCCGAGATCTCGACCGTGCCGCACTTCTCGTGGTCGTTGTAGCCGTCGCGGTGCAGCGCGATGGCCATCTGCAGAAAGGGGAACTGCTTCATCAGCGCGGCGCTGGTGGGGCCGAAGCCCTTGTCCACCAGCGCGGCGGTGAAGATCGGGAACACCGGCGCCGTCTCCACCTTGTAGCCCAGCCGTGCGGCGCCGAAGAGCTTGCCTTCGGGCAGCCAGAAGTGGTCGGAGTACACGCTCTGCGGCGCGCCGCGGAAACCCGCCACCTCGTCGGGCATCTTCGCCAGGCTGAGCGACACCGGGTGCAGAAAGGTGCGCTTGCCGGTCATCCCCGACGGGTCGGGCACCTTCGAGCGCATCAGCAGCGCCGGCGAGCGGATGGCGCCGGCCGACACCACCACATGCTTCGCGTTGACGCGGATGCGGCGGCCAGTCGGCGTGTTGCCGAACCGGTCCATCGCCAACGCCTCGACGCCGGTGGTGCGCTTGCCGTCGTGCACGATCTGCACCGCCTCGGCGCACGACACGAGCACCGCGCCCTTGTCGAGCGCGCTGGGAATGGTCGTGACCAGCATGCCTTTCTTGGCGTTGATCGGGCAGCCCAGGCCGCACAGGCCCGTGTTGGCGCAGCCGTTGACATTGCGCTTGGTCAGGTGCCACTCGTAGCCGAGTTTCTCGCAACCCTTGGCGATGGCCTGGTTGTTGGCGTTCGGCGGCAGCATCTCCCAGGTGTGGATGTCCAGGCGCTTCTCCACCGCCTCGAAGTGCGGCGCCATCGTCTCGGGCGCAAAGCTCTTCAAGCCGTACTTGTCGACCCAGTGCCTCAGCGTGAGCTCGGGCGTGCGGAAGCTGGTGGTCCAGTTGACCGTGGTGCCGCCGCCGACCGATCGACCCTGGAAGACGATGAAGCCCTTGTCCTTGGTGCGCTGCTGGCCGCCGTCCATGTAGAGCATCGGGTAGGCCTCGCCCTCTTTCTGCGAGAAGGTCTTGGGCGTGTAGTGGCCGCCCTTTTCCAGCATCACCACGCGCAGCCCCGCGTTGGTGAGGATCTCGGCGGTGTAGCCGCCGCCGGCGCCGGTGCCGACGATGACCACATCGCACTCCAGCGTCAGGTCGTTGTCGAGCGTCGAGCCGTTGTAGGTTTTGCGTTCATTCATGATGTGTGTGCTCCTGTCGCTTCAGACCTCGGGGCCCGGGCCGTTGATCATTGGGCCGGGGTAACCGATCTGTTCCCAGGTGCCGGTGTCTGCGTAGTAGCTGCCGGTAACCATGTCGCGCAGGCTCATGTAGACCACTCGGCGCAGTGCCACCGACGACTGGCGCAGGCCGGTGAGCATGCTTGCCACGTCCTCGCGCGTGGCGTCGGCCCAGCCGGACCATTGGCCGATGAGGAGGGCTCGCGTCGGCGCGGCGCCGAGCATCGAGAACAGCTCTTGCACTTCCTTCTGCAGATACAGCGGCAGGCCGGCGACGGCCTTGTCGGCGGTGTCGACCACCTTGGCAATGGCCTGTGCGCGCTGGCTCGCATCGCTGGGCAACGCACCGTCGAGCACAGCATCGGCCAGCTTCGCGAGCATGGTCTGCGCCTGTGCGCCGAGCGTCGCGCCGGCGCCGAGCACGGCACGCGCATTCCGGTCGGCGAGGTAGCTGGCGAACCAGCCGCCGAGGCCGATGGCAGCGACCGTCAACGCGCCGACCTTCAGGAACGAGCGCCGGCCCGACGGCTCGGCCACGTCCTGGTGCGGGGTGCTGGACATGATGGGGCTCACCGCCGCGGCGCCGGTGGCCACGGTCACCGAGGGATCGGACTTCCCGAGATAGAACTTGAACACCAGCCGCTGCACCAGGTTGCCGTAGGGCGGATAAAACAGGCCCATCGGGAACCAGCGGAAGCGCTTGAAGGTGCCCTTGGCGTGCGACAACTCGCGAAAGCCCTCTTCCCCGTGGTAGGTGCCCATGCCGGAGTTGCCCACGCCGCCGAAGGGCAGGTCGTGGTTGAACACATGCCAGCCCCAGTCGTCGACCGAGACGCCGCCCGAATGCGTCTTGCGCATCAGCTTGTCCAGCTCGGCACCGCTGAAGCCGAAGGGGTACATCGCCAGCGGCCGCGGCCGGGCGGCGATGTAGGCGATGGCCTGGTCGATGTTGTCGTAGGGGATCACCGGCAGGATCGGCCCGAACAGCTCCTCCTTGGCGATGCGCATGTCTTCGGTCACGCCGGTGACCACATGCAGCGGAATCCGCCGCCCCGGCCCGTTGTCGCCGCAGGCGGTGACCTTGGCGCCCTTGGCTGTCGCCTCGGCCAGCAGGTCGCGGATGCGCTGCGCATGCGGCTCGGACGTGATGCTCGTGTATTCGTGGTTGCCCTGCACCGTGGGGTACAACTTGCGGAACGAGGCCTGCACCTCGGTGGCGAACTCCTCGACCTTGCTGCGCGGCACCAGCGCGTAGTCGGGCGAGACGCAGATCTGCCCGCTGTTGAAAGCCTTGCCGTGGGCAATGCGTTCGGCGGCTGCGGCCAGCGGGCCCTCGGCTGAGACCAGGGCCGGCGACTTGCCGCCCAGCTCCAGCGTCACCGGCGTCAGGTTCTGCGACGCCGCACGCATGATGTGGTGGCCCACCGCAGGCGAGCCGGTGAAGACGATGTGGTTGAACGGCAGGTGCGAGAACGCCTCCGCCTGCGCCACCTCGCCGCCAAAGACGGCGACCTCGTCCTCCGCAAAGCCTTCGGCCAGCATCTGCGCCAGCAGCGCGGTCGAGCGCGGCGACAGTTCCGACATCTTGATCATCACGCGGTTGCCGGCGGCGAGTGCCGCGACCAGCGGACCCACCGACA
Source organism: uncultured Comamonadaceae bacterium (assembly GCA_937862875.1). Classification (GTDB taxonomy): domain Bacteria; phylum Pseudomonadota; class Gammaproteobacteria; order Burkholderiales; family Burkholderiaceae_C; genus Diaphorobacter_A. The sequence goes on along the minus strand of CALMCS010000620.1, from coordinate 1,243 downwards.
GGTACAGCGGGAAGTTCCACGCACCGATGACGCCGACCACGCCCTTGGGCTGGTAGTTGACGCGCACGCTGTTGCCCAGGAACAGCAGTTCGGTGGAACGCTTCTTCGGTTTCATCCAGCCGCCCAGCGCATGCAGCGCATGGTTGATCTCGAACACCGGGCCCAGCACTTCGGCGAGCTTGGTCTCGGCCGGCGCGCGGCCACCGAAGTCCGCGCTGACGGCCGTGACGATCTGGTCCTGGTAGCGCTGCAGCAGTGCGCGCAGCGTCTTCAGCTTGGCCTTGCGTTCGGCCAGCGTCGGGTAGGGATGCTGCAGGAACGCCAGGCGCTGGCGCTCGAACACGCCCTGCATGCGTTGGATGATCGGGTCCATGGGCGGGTTCATGGTTTGTCCCTCCTGTACTGGGTTCTCGCTCATTTCACGTCACGCAGTTCGCGCCGCAGGATCTTGCCGACGGTGGACTTGGGCAGCGCGTCGACGAAGCGCACGAGCTTGGGCACCTTGTAGCCGGTCAGCTCCTTGCGGCAGAACGCCACCACCTCGGCTTCGCTGAGCGTTGCACCCTGCGCCTTGACGATGAACAGCTTGACCGCCTCGCCGGTCTTCTCGTCCGGCACGCCGATGCAGGCGCATTCCATGACGCCGGGGCAAGCGGTGGCCACGGCTTCGATTTCGTTCGGGAACACCTTGAAGCCCGACACGATGATCATGTCCTTCTTGCGGTCGACGATCTTCAGAAAGCCTTCGGGCGTGAACACGCCGATGTCGCCGGTGCGGAAGTAGCCGTCGGGAGTGAAGGCGGTGGCGTTGGCTTCCGGCTTCTCCCAGTAGCCGCTCATCACCTGCGGGCCTTTGGCGACGATCTCGCCGGATTCGCCGAGGCCGACTTCGTTGCCGTCGTCGTCGAGCAGCTTGATGTCGGTGGACGGCAGCGGCAGGCCGGTGGTGCCGCTGAACTGCTGCACCGAGGCCGGGTTGAAGGTCAGGATGGGGCTGGTCTCGGACAGGCCGTAGCCTTCGCGGATGAAGGTGCCCGTCATCGCCAGCCACTTGTCGGACACCGCACCGATCACCGCCGAGCCGCCGCCACCGGCGAGCTTCAGGTTGGACCAGTCGACCTCCTGGCTCTTGGGGTGCGCCACCAGGCCGGCGTAAAGCGTGTTCACGCCCATGAAGACGCTCGGGCGGCCTCGGCCACGCCGGGGCAATTGGCCACCACGGCCTCGACCTCGTTCGGATAGA
>CALMCS010000619.1 GCA_937862875.1 uncultured Comamonadaceae bacterium | reverse complement strand
GTCATGCTCGACCTGGGTCTGCCGGTGATGGACGGCCTGCAGTTGGTGGCGAAGATTCGCGCCAAGGGCAACGAGGTGCCGGTGCTGGTGGTCACGGCGCGTGGTTCGGTGGGCGACCGGGTCGCGGGCCTCAATGCCGGGGCGGACGACTACTTGGCCAAACCTTTCGATCTGGACGAACTCGAGGCCCGCCTGCGCGCACTCTGCCGCCGCGCGAGCGGCAGCGCCGGAGCCATGCGCTGCGGCCGTTTGCGGGTGGAGCGCGCATCGCACGTGGCCTATGTGGATGGCCGCGCGCTCGAGCTGACACCGCGCGAATCCGCCTTGCTGGCGGCCCTGATGGAGCGCCCCGGCCACGCGGTGACCAAGGAGCGCCTGACGGCGCTGGTGTTCCCCGCCGACCAGGCGACCCAATCGGACGCGGTGGAGGTGGTGGCCCACCGCCTGCGCAAGAAGCTGCTCGACACGGATGTGCAGATCACCACGCTGCGCGGCGTGGGCTATTTGATTCAGGAGCTGGGCGGCAGTGACGCAGAGCACTGAGTCCACCGATGCGCCGCAGGCCGCGGCCCCCAGCGCGTTCTCGCTGCGCCGGCGCCTGCTCATCTGGATGGCGGTGCCGCTCTTGGTGTTCGTGGTCTTCGATGCCTGGCTGAGTTACCGCACGGCGCTGTCCACCACCCAGACCGCGTACGACCGCTTGCTGGTGACGGCCGCACACGCGCTCGGCGACATGATTCGGCTCGAACGCGGCGAGCTGCAGGTGACCCTGCCGCATACGGCGCTCGAACTGTATTCCACCGATGTGCGCACCGACCTGCGCGAGCAGCCCGGGCGCAGTCCGCTGCTCTACCGCGTGAATTTTCTGAACGGCGATTTCCTCGCGGGCGATGCCGCCATTCCGGCCTATACCGGCCTGCCGCCGGTGAACAACGCCTACGCCTCGCGGCTGCAGTTCTACGACGGACAAATGGCGGACGGCGAGCCGGCGCGCTTTGTCGCCCTGTGGCAACCGGTGGAGTCTGCCGAGGGCATGCGCTACGTGGTCGTGCAGGTGGGCGAATACGTGAGCTACCGTTACGCCATCAGCCGATCGATTCTGTGGAATACGCTGGCGCGGCAGTTCGGGCTCTTGCTGCTGTTGCTCATGGCAATGTGGATCGTCGCGACTTGGGCGCTGCGGCCGCTGCGGGTGCTCGCGCGCTCGGTGGAGCAGCGCAGCCCGGAGGATTTGAAGCCGCTGTCGGCCGCCGCCACGCCGGAGGAGGTTGGTCCGCTGTTGTCGGCCTTCAACGGCTTGTTGGCGCGGGTCGACGATGCGCGCCAACGCCAGCAGCGCTTTGTGGCCGACGCGTCACACCAGTTGCGCACCCCGCTGGCGGTGCTGCAACTGCATGCCGAGGCCGGTCTGCAGGGCGATGTGCCCGCGCCCGAAGCGCTGCGCAGCATTGCCGACACGACCGTGCGCACCAGCCGCGTGGTGCACCAGTTGCTGATGTGGAATCGCGCGCATGTCGACTCGCATGAGCTGGCGCATTCGGCACAGGCCGTGGATTTGCATGCGCTCATGCAGGAGGTGGCGGTGGAGCTGTCTCCCTTGCTTGCGCGAAAACAATTGGATTTCTCGCTGGACGCGCCGCAGCCCGCCGTCTGGACGGGGCAGCGCTGGATGGTGGAAGAAGTGCTCAAGAATCTGCTCACCAACGCGATTCAGCACACTCCCCCCCGTTTGGAGTTGGGGATGCGCTTGCGGCGCAGCACATTGGCGGCGCAAGACGGGTGGGAACTCGAGGTGTGGGACAGCGGAACGGGCCTGTCGCCCGAGGTGGTGGCGCGCTTGTTCGAGCCGTTCATCACCGGCGGCGGCAAGGGCGTGGGCCTGGGGCTGGCGATCTGCCGTGATCTGGCGCTGGCCCTGGGCGGAACGCTCGGCGTACGCAACCGCGCGGAACCGGGTTCAGACGATTCCGGCGAAAAAAATGGCGCTCAGGGCGTGAGCGCCACGTTGTTTTTACCGCAAGGCGATGCGTCAGCTGGCTGATGCCGGCAACTGCAGCGCCGCCTTGTCCATCCACATCTGCAGGCTGTCGATCAGGTCTTTCTGGCTGAACGAGCAGCTTTCCTCGGTGAACAGGGCGCTGGACTCGAGCCGGTCCAGCAGGTTCTGGAGCACCTCGTTGTAACGCGGGGGCAGGGCGTCGAGCAGGGACTGGGCCTGTCTCGCCTCCCGCACGAACTCGCCGACGGACAGCGTTTGCGCGCGCAATGGGGACAGCAGGCCGTTCAAATTCTGGAGCTGGGCAGAGGTAGTGGTCGAGTTCATTGCTTGGGGTTGCGTTGCAGGTGAGTCAGAGAGGGGTGCCAGAGAGAGATACTTTACCCAATCCCAGAGGTGAAACGCTTCGATAAAGGGCGAACCAAGCGCCAGTAGCTCGTCTCTCCCGAGGGAATGCCGGACGATTTCCCGCGTCCCACCCCGTAATACGTCAAAATCACGGGTATGAATGCGCTCAATATCGCTGAATACTCCAACGTCCTCGGAATCCAGGCCAAGGCCGCCTCTGCGCTGATGGCGCGGGCGCCGTCGGCTGTCAAGAACAAAGCCCTGAAGGCGCTGGCCCGTTTGCTGCGTGAAAACGTCGACGCGCTGCAGGTCGACAACGCCCGTGACCTCGACCGTGCGCGCGCCGCCGGCCTGGCCGAGCCCATGGTCGACCGCCTGAAACTCACCCCCAAGGTGCTGGAAACCTGTGCCGAAGGCTGCGAGCAGCTGGCGGTGATGCCCGACATCATCGGCGAGATCAATGGCATGAAGCAGCAGCCCAGCGGCATCCGCGTGGGCCAGATGCGCGTGCCGATTGGCGTGTTCGGCATGATTTACGAAAGCCGTCCGAACGTGACGATCGAGGCCGCAAGCCTGTCGATCAAGAGCGGCAACGCCTGCATCCTGCGCGGCGGCTCCGAGGCGATCGACTCCAACAAGGCGCTGGCCCTGCTGGTGGGCCGGGCGCTGGCCGAGGCCGGTTTGCCCGAGCACGGCGTGCAGCTGGTGCAGACCACCGACCGCGAGGTGGTGGGCCACATCATCGCCATGCCGGACTATGTGGATGTGATCATTCCACGCGGCGGCAAGGGGCTGATCGAGCGCATCAGCCGCGACGCGCGCGTGCCGGTCATCAAGCATCTGGATGGCAATTGCCACACCTATGTGGATGATCCGTGCGACATCGCCATGGCCGTCAAGGTCACCGAGAACGCCAAGACGCAAAAATACAGCCCGTGCAACGCCAGCGAGAGCCTGCTGGTGGCGCGCGGCGTGGCGGCGGAATTTCTGCCCAAAATCGGCGCGGTGTTTGCGGCCAAGGGCGTGGAAATGCGCTGCTCGCCCGATGCCCTGGCGCTGTTGAAGTCCGTGCCCGACGCCAAGCTGGTGGAAGCCACCGAGGCGGATTGGAGCGAGGAATATCTGGCACCCATCATCAGCGTGAAGCTGGTGGAGGGCGTGGATGAGGCGATCGCGCACATCAATAAATACTCGAGCCACCACACCGAAGCGATTCTCACGACCAACCATGTGCACGCGCAGCAATTTCTGCGCGAGGTCGACTCGGCCAGCGTGATGGTCAACACCAGCACGCGGTTTGCGGACGGTTTCGAATTCGGTCTCGGTGCCGAAATCGGCATCAGCACTGACAAGTTCCATGCGCGTGGTCCGGTAGGCATCGAAGGCCTGACCTCGCTCAAATGGGTGGTGCTCGGCGAAGGCGAGATTCGCGGCTGAAGAGGGGCATTCGCTGCGGTGCGGCGTGCTCCTTGCTTTCTTTCACCGTACTCCCTAGCCAGTCTGAGTGGTCCATAACATATGAAAATCATCATTCTGGGTGCGGGTCGAGTCGGCGCGAGCGTCGCGGACAGCCTGGTGTCCGAACGCAACGACATCACCGTGATCGACAAGGATCCCGCGCGTCTGCGTGAACTCGAGTCGCGCTACGACCTGCGCGGCGTGGTCGGCAATGGCATCGACCCCTCCGTGCTGGCCGAGGCGGGCGCCAACGACACCGATCTGCTGATTGCCTGCGCCGCGCAGGACGAGACCAATCTCGTCTGCTGCAAGGTGGCGCAGGTGATGTTCAACATCCCCAAATTGATCGCCCGCGTACGTTCGTCGGGGCTGGACAAAGCGGACCAGTTGCTTGGCAAGGACGGTTTCGGCGTGGATCGCATCATCTGCCCCGAAGAATCGCTGACCCGCTATATCGGCAAACTCATCGAATATCCGGAGGCCCTGCAGGTGCGCGAGTTCGCGGGCGGACGGGCCTGTCTGGTGTCGGTGCGCGCGCGCGGCGGCGCGCCGATGGTCGGGCATCGCATCTCGGCCCTGCGCCTGATGGCCCCCGATGTGGGCATGCGCATCGTCGCCATCTATCGGCGCTTTGCCGACGAGCCCGATCGTTTCATTTCCTGCGACGGCTCGACCATGGTGGAGCCGGGCGACGAGGTGTTCGTGCTCTCCGGACGCGAGCAGATTCCCGAGGTGTTGGCCTCCTTCCATCGCCAGCGCGGTCAGGCGTCGCGCCCGGTGCGCCGCATCATGATGGCGGGCGGTGGTCGTGTGGCGCTCCGATTGGCGCGCCAGCTGGACAAGCTCGGCACCTGCCAGATCAAGATTGTCGAGATCAACGCCGAGCGCTGTGTCGAGCTGGCCGCGCAACTGCCGAGCGATGTGCTGGTGCTGCACGGCGACACCACGGACGAAGAACTGCTCAGCAACGAGAGCATCGAAGACATCGACCTGTTTCTGGCCATCACCAGCGACGACGAAGACAACATCATGGCCAGCCTGCTCGCCAAGCGCATGGGCGCAAGCCGGGTGCTGGCGCTGATCAACCGGCGCAGCTACGCGGACCTGATGCACGGCACGCAGATCGACATTGCCCTGTCTCCCGCGCAGGCCATGCTGGGCGAGCTGCTGGCCTATGTGCGCCAGGGCGACGTGCAGGCGGTTCACAGCCTGCGCCGCGGTGTGGCGGAGGCGCTGGAAATCGTGGCGCGTGGCGACCACAAAAGCTCGCGCGTGGTGGGCCGCAAGGTCAGCGACATCCATTTGCCGCCCGAGGTCCACATGGGCCTGATCGTGCGCGGCCTGCCGGACCTGCTGTGCCACGACGCGCCGCAGCAGCCGCAACCTGCGGCGGAGCCCGAGGTGATCATTCCGCGCAGCCACACGGTGATCGAAAGCAACGACCACGTGGTGTTCTTCCTGCCCAACAAGCGCTTGGTCAAGGAAGTGGAAAAGCTCTTCCGCGTCAGCGCCACGTACTTCTAAAACGCAGCAGACACCCCCATGACCGATATCCTGCCCGTCCTGCGTTTGCTGTGCGTCCTGCTCGCCATGTTCGCGGGCGCCTTGCTGGTGCCGCTGACCGCGTCGCTCTATGCCAAAGACGGGTTGTGGGAATGCTTTGTGGTGTCGATTCTGTGGACGCTGCTGGTCTCGGCGGTGCTGTGGTTCAGCACCCGCAAATACCAGCGCGAACTGCTGCCGCGCCACGGCGTGATGCTGGTGTCGATGGTGTGGGTCGTGCTGCCGATGTTTGCGGCCGTGCCCTTGCTGCTCGCGTCCTACCAGATCAACCAGCCGATGTCGCTCACGCACGCGTATTTCGAGGCGGTTTCGGGTCTGACCACCACGGGCAGCACGGTGATGTCGAATCTCGACCAACTGCCGCTGTCGCTGAACGTGTGGCGCACCTTCATGCAGTGGATCGGCGGCATGGGCATCTTGATTCTGGCCGTGGCCGTGCTGCCGCTGCTGGGCGTGGGTGCCAGCCAGTTGTTCAAGGCCGAGGCGGCCGGCCCGGTGAAAGACACCAAGCTCACCCCGCGCATGACCGAAACCGCCAAGGGCCTGTGGGGCGTCTACGTGCTGTTTTCGCTGTTCTGCGCGCTGGGCTACTGGTGGGCCGGCATGACCCCGGAAGACGCGCTCATGCACATGTTCACCACGGTGAGCCTGGGCGGACTGTCGCCGCACGACGCGAGCTTCGGTTATTTCAAGTCGCCGCTCATGGAGTGCATTGCGATCTTCTTCATGCTGCTGGCGAGCTGCAACTTTGCGCTGTATTTCATCGCGTTGCGAAAAGGCAACTGGCACGGGTTTTGGCGCGACATTGAAATGCGGGCGACCATGGTAACGCTGGTCGGCGGAGGTCTGGTCGTCGCGTTGCTGCTGTGGGCCAAGGGCGTGTATGAGCCTTTGCATGCGCTCAGGCTGGGAATGTTCAACGTCATCTCTCTGGCAACGACCACGGGCTACTCGACAGCAGATTTCCTGGGATGGCCCGTATTTGCACCGGTCTTCATGCTGATGCTCTCCGGCGTCGCCACGGGTGCTGGGTCCACCGGAGGTGGTATCAAGATGGCGCGGATGCTGATTCTTCTGAAGCAGGCGAAACGAGAGATGACACGCATTGTTCACCCCAATGCCGTGCAACCCGTTCGCTTGGGCGCCGTCGTGGTCGACAACCGAGTGATCTTTTCCGTCTTGGCGTTTATGCTGATGTATGGCGCCACGGTCATTGTGCTGAGCATGTTGCTGTTGTTGACCGATCTTGATCCATTGACCGCTTTTTCTGCCGTTTTGGCCAGCGTACATTGCGCGGGCATCGGGCTGGGGCGTGTCGGGCCCAGTTCGAATTTCGCGGTCCTGACCGATTTCCAGCTGTGGGTCTGCACCCTCGGTATGTTGCTTGGAGGCCTTGAAATCCTGAGTTTCATTTCGTTGTTTACACTAGCGGTCTGGCG